>DATISD010000289.1:0-3574 GCA_035469005.1 Pyrinomonadaceae bacterium
GCTGTGCATTCGCGAAATGCGCGCGCGTCCGGAGCTTGGTTATCGGGTAATTGGAATCATCGATAACGACGTGAGCAAAGCAGCCTCGGGTACCAGCTTTGAAGGTGTGCCCGTTATCGGCGACCTTCAGCACTTGCCTGAAGCAATACGCGAATCACGCGCGAATGAAGTCATCATCTCCGACCCGAACGTGCCTGGCGAAGCACTTTTCGATGTAATGATTCAAACCGGGCGCCGGCGCGGGGTTGAATTTCGCATTGCGCCGACTTTGCTGAATTGCCTGCCCAGCAAAACAGAGATCGATCAGGTCGGTTCACTGCCGATGGTCACGTTGTTCCGCTCGCCTCTTTCGAGCGGCGCCCGGATCGTGAAACGAAGCTCAGATCTGGTAATTGCCAGTCTCGCCGTCGCGCTTTTGTCTCCGCTCTGGCTGCTGATAGCGCTGCTAATCAAGCTCGATTCGCGCGGTCCGGTTTTCTATAAACAGGAACGCGTCGGCATGGATGGCCGCATATTTCTCTTCTACAAATTTCGGACGATGCACGCCGATACCGACGACAGCCGGCATCGTGAATATCAAAGGGCGTACATCAGCGGGCTACCTGATTCAAACCTGGGCGACGACGAACGGCCTGTGTTCAAGCTGCCGGCGGACGAACGAATAACGCGGGTCGGAAGAGTTCTGCGAAAGACCAGTCTCGATGAGCTGCCCCAGCTCTTCAACGTCATGCGCGGCGACATGAGTGTCGTTGGTCCACGTCCGCCGATTCCTTACGAGGTGGAAAATTATCAACTTTGGCACCGGAAGCGGCTCGACATGAAACCTGGCATAACCGGTTTGTGGCAGGTTTCTGGTCGCAACCGTCTGCCCTTTGACGAAATGGTGCGCATGGATTTGTATTACATCGAAAACTGGTCGTTGCTGCTCGATCTGAAGATTATTTTGCAGACGCTGCCAGTCATGTGGCGTGGCGAGGATGCTTATTGATATTAGTTTCGGGTTTTGAGTTTTGCGTTTCGAGTTCGCGCCGTTAGGGCTGGCAGAAACGGGTCAGTAGCCCGACCGTTAGGGAGGGCGTGCAGCCGGAAAGACTGCGAGATAGTTGCCGTCCGCAAGGGGCTCAGAGGTTATGGACAATTCAGATCAAAAACGTGAGATGCTGCGCCACACCGTGGCAACGCTCGCTTATCGTGGCGCGAAAGCGGCGCGCGGCGCCAGGGAATCATTCGCATCGTTCAAAGCGTCAGAGACTACGCGCACGCCAGCCGAGATTTTGGCGCACGTCGGTGACCTGCTTGATTGGGCCCTGTCGATCGCCAGGGGCAGTGAAACCTGGCACAACTCAAACCCTTTGCCATGGGACAAAGAAGTCGAACGGTTTCACGCGGCGCTGAACAGCTTCGATGATTACCTTGCTTCAGACAGCGAGCTTGATGCCTCATGCGAGCGTCTCTTCCAGGGACCAATTGCGGACGCTTTGACGCATGTAGGCCAAATCGCAATGCTGCGTCGCATCGCCGGAGATCCGATGAAAGGCGAAAACTATTCGCGAGCGAAAATTGAAGCTGGCCGCGTCGGCGCTGAGCAGGAAACGCCCCGGCGCCAGTTTGATTAGTATGACTGTCCGCGACAAAAATTTGAATACCGGTTTTGTGAGTCACAAACCGTCAGCGCATTTCGACCTCTTCTGATCAGAAATTCAACAACTCATTCCTTACGCCGAAGGCGTTCAGTCCTTCAGCCCAGGCTTGGGCGCGCCAGCGCCCTAGCCTGGGAAAGGTGAACATTTGCCGCAACCCCGAAGGGGTTGTGACATCTCCTACCTCGCATCCCCAGCGTAGCGCGCTAATGCGCGCAACGCTGGGCTGGAGGTCTCAACGCCTTCGGCGTTGGCGCCCACCACGTACACTGAGTCAAGTATGTTAATCCCTTTTTAAGGCCAGGGTCGAAAAGAGCAAGCAATCACGTCGCGTCAGCGACGATTGAGTTGATCTTTCAGCCGTCGCTGACGCGACGATGTCTTTGACCTTGCACATAGCCCGGCCTTAAAGGCCGGGCTAAATTCGGTCGCCGCTACGCGGCGAAGACTAACGGTTCCGCCCAGATTTCTTGAATGGGAGACTTTTGCAGCAAAGCCGCCCAGCGATAAATCGCCGGGCTCTTTTCACTGCGTCACTGCGCGGACGCCAAACGCCACCAGCTCGTCGCTCGACAATCTCTGCCACCGTGCGCTGCTGATAATCGGTCGCGGTCCGGTCGAAGTTTGCGCCAGCCAGCGCACAATTGTCTGGGCCCGGCCCAACTCTGAAGCAGCATCTTTAGAAACCTTCTGCGAAGGCTTTGAGATCACTGCGTGCGAGAGTGTAAAGACCTTGATCGGCTTCATTCAGAGGCCTGTGTTGCGCCGTGGGTTACCGCGGTCGCCGAAATCAAAGTGAGCAGCGTCAGAATAACTGCTCGCAACTTCACAATCCCTCCACATTCGCCCGCCACCTGGCCAGTTTGAGGAATTAGTCGGTAACGAAAATGGGCGACCGGACGGGCTAGCTATTAAAACATCGCAGCCGAACTGTTTGTGGCAGGCCGGAGACCGGAAGATCAGGACCTACAGGAAGGGGGGTACTGCCGATGCCTTATCGCTACCGCGTGACCGCGTTATCTGAATTGGCTCGGACCAATTTCCAGCCCCAGCGGAATTACTTCATCGACAGGCAAGCCGGCGCGCGTCGCATGCTCGCGACAAGCATCGGCATTGGGTGCTTCAAACTCACAGAAAGAATGTTTTCCGTCAGCCGTTACATGACTGCGAATCCATTGAATTCCGACTTCGTCACAGGCCGTAACGACATTCCGGCCAACGGCTGCAAACTCTTCAGAAGTCAGTGGTGGCAGCGTTCGGGTAACCATAAAACGAGGCATCGCCTTTTCTCCCTTTTGCTTAGCCCGCTACATTCTTATGGTTTACTCGCCTTGTCAAGACCAGCAGCCGGGCTCCTGCGGCAGTAACAAAACAAGATTGACTCAGCAGCGGCCATTCATTAAGCCACTCTATCGGTTTCTGCCGCCAAAGCAAATTGGATCGCCTTCTCGGCCCGCATTGCCCACCCATCCTGCCATGCAAGATCGCTCGACGCGGCGCCCAACTGCCGGCGAACCGAAACCAGTGATTGTTTCAATTCAATCGCTTCGTCAGGTGGCAGCGGCGCCTGGAAGTCTTCGCGCAGCCTGGAAGCTCCGCCTGCAAGCCGCAGCGCGCGTTCGAGCTGTCCCCGGGCGACGGCAATTCGCATGATCGCTTCCAAAAGGTTAGCGATGCCGCGGACATCGCCGAGTTCGCTAAAAATGACCATGCTTTCTTCGTGTAAACGGCGGGCCGCGGCAAAGTCGCCGCGTTCACCTTCCATGTTTCCCATGTCGGTCAACAAGTTGGCCATGGCGCGCCGGTCTCCAAGCTCTATCAGAATTCGAAGCCCCCGATCATAAAGCGCACGGGCCTGCTCATGCTCATTTTGACGGCGCGCGATATCACCCAGATGATGCAGCGACAAAGCCACACCACGGCTATCCTGCATG
>DATISD010000290.1:0-2103 GCA_035469005.1 Pyrinomonadaceae bacterium
TGCGTCGCCCTTCGTTGTCTGTACGGCATCGCTAATAGCCGTAATCGCGGGCTGAAATTTCTCGCTGATAAATGATTTCGCCGAGGGCTAGTGATCTCCGTTCAAGCTCGGGCTCAATGCGGTTGTATTCTTCGGCTGAACGCCCGGCCAGCACACGATTGCGCAAGTGATTATTGGATTTTGATTGATCTCGAATAGGCCCGCCTCCTTTGGTCCGGTCACGCTAGCTAACGCAGCTGACGGCACAAGGAAGGAACCTTTGGAAAGAAGTACGGACCCGATGTCGTGAGTTGAGTTTTAAAAGACCAGGTCGAGTTAATTAGACGATACTCCCAGCCAGTGATTTAGTACAGCCTGACCTCTGGTGTGAACGCTGTGACGATTACTTGCTAAAGCCAATCGACTTTGAGCGATTGGATCAGATCCTTGTCGAAATGCTCCCGAACAACTGTGCTGCGGCCAAGCGGGTGGACACTCGGTTTTGTAAAACCGATTAAAAAACTCGGTTCGTGAGTTGCCGCCCACACCCTTCCAACCGGTGGCACAAATTCCAACCTGCCGCGCGTGGGTTGTGGAACTCGAAATGCCTGTGTCGGAAGGTAGTGCGAAAGTCCAAACAAAACGCGCCATGGTGGTTAGAACCGGGCACGGAAATCTGTCCGGCATGCAGTCACGCGTATGTAATTCAGACGGAGTATCGTTGCGTCGCCTGTGATGGCGCCATCTGCGCGATGTGCGTGGAGAGCACAATAACAACGGAAGTATTTTGCGCGAGCTGTAATGGTTCATCAGGCGAGGAGGCGAAATGACGGCGCGAGCGATCTGGAAAGGCGAGCTGAAGCTTGATTCAACCCGGGTGCCGGTAAAGCTGTATTCGGCAGTGAAGGATCAGACTGTTCGCTTTCATATTCTCGACGAAAAATCAAAGATGCGAGTCAAGCAACACATGGTCGAACCGGAAAGCGGCAGAGAGGTGACGAGCGAAGAAATCCGGAAGGGCTTTGAAGTCGAGCCGGGCACTTTCGTGATTCTCGATAAGGCAGAGCTCGAAAAGCTTGAGCCGGAAGAGTCACGCGAAATTCAAATAACCCAGTTCGTGCTACCGGAAGAGATTCCGCCTGAGTATTACGACCGGCCTTACTATCTCGGGCCCGACGGCGACCAGGCGGCGTACTTCGCTTTGGCAGAAGCTCTGACGAAGCAGGAGAAGGAAGGAGTGGCCCGCTGGGTTATGCGTAAACAGCCTTACGTGGGTGCGCTGCGCGCGGAAGATGATCACCTGGTGCTCTTCACTTTGCGTCACGCCGAAGAAGTCTTGTCGGCGAAAGACCTGCCGCATCCGGCCGGGCGCGCTCCCGACAAAAAAGAGTTAACCATGGCCAAACAGTTGGTCGAGATGCTGAAGGGTGAATTCGATCCGAAGGAATACAAGGACGAGTATCGCGAGCGCGTGATGGAATTCGTCGAGAAAAAAGCCAAAGGACACAAACCACGATTGCATCTGGTGAAGACGAAACGAAAGACGACTTCACTCGACAAGGTGCTGTCGAAGAGCATTGAAGCGTTGAAGAAAAAGAAGGCAGCGTAATGTAATTTGCGGCTATTGGAAGCCGAGGTCAACGCCATCCAATTAGCGGATGGCATCAGGGTGTACGTAAGAGCAAGGTAGCGACAGGAAACATGGCTCGCAAGAAGGCAACAAAGAAATCGCGATCCGACGACGGCAACAGCGAAGCCCGCGGCGCCCGCCCATTCTGGTCGGGCACCCTGACTTTCGGTCTGGTTAGTGTTCCCGTCGATCTCTATCCCGGCAATCGCACTAATCGCGCGCCACTCCGGATGCTTAGCGCGCAGGGCGAGCCGCTGTCTCGTCGCTATTTCTCGCAAAAGACCGAGCGCGATCTCGACGACGATCAAATGGTGCGCGGATTCGAAATCGAAAAGGACAAGTACGTGATCGTAACAGATGAGGAACTTGAGCGGCTGGCGCCTGAGCAAAGCCGGGACATCGATTTGCGTCGCTTTGTCCCGCTAAAAGACATTCCGCCACTCCATTTCGATCGTTCATATTTTCTGGCGCCGGCCGAAGGTTCCGAGAAAGCC
>DATISD010000291.1:0-5141 GCA_035469005.1 Pyrinomonadaceae bacterium
GGCGCGACTCTCAAACTTTGAGCGGAGGCGAACGGCAACGGGTGAATTTTGCGCGGGTGCTCGCGCAGTTGTGGCGAACACCTCCCCTGTCATCCGGAGCGAATGGTTCTTCATCAACACCGGCTTGCCGCTTCCTCTTTCTGGACGAGCCGCTCACTTTTCTGGACATCCGCCATCAAATCGATTTCATGAAAAAGGTGCGCAGCTTCACGGATGCGCCAGACGTGGTGACAGTCGGAGTAGTTCACGATCTGAATCTCGCCGGCCGCTTTGCCGATCAGCTCGTGCTGATGAACCATGGACGTATCGCAGCAGTTGGGACTGCCGGCGAGGTTCTGACTCAGGAAAATATTCGAAACGTTTTCGGTGTGGAACCAACATTTGTTCCCATCAAAGGATCCGGCGTCCATTTAATCTTCGACTGAAAGATTGATTAGCATCGCGGCCCATTGCGCGGAAGTTCAAACCGAATTGCGGAGTCCCAGGCGGCACTTTAGAATTCAAAAGTTTGTCGCACAAAACCGGACGTGTTCGTAATCATTCAACGCCGCGTATGGAGTCTTGTGGTTCCTGGGTAGCGTAACGATGGGTGTGCTGCACGACTTCTCGCTACTCGCACTGGTGATTTTTGGGGTGATGGTGCAGGCGGCCGCGGCGGCGTTGTTCTTTTGGTTGCAAACCTCTGGCAACGGCGAAGTGTTAACAGAGCAAGGCAACGGTATGCTCAATGATTTCGTGCACACTCATTAAGACTCTGGGATTGGACGCGGCGGCGATGCCGAACAGCGCAGACCCAATCAAAAAGATCGCCTGAGCGGTCCGAATGAGCAATCGGTTGTCGCGTCTGTCGATGCCGTCTGAGGCGATATCGAGCAGTCGTCGAATTCGCGCCTTCACGCCCTGAGTCTCTTCCGCGCCGATTAGGTACGCTCCCAAAGGCACCTCCGCGCGCTCTCTGATTGGAACCATCTTCGCAATTTTGACCAGGGCTGATGCCAGGTTCAATGCCCGATCCGGATTCTCACGCGCGGCGTGCTCATCGGCGGCGGCTTCCGCTGCCTGGGCCCAGTCCCGATCAAGCGGTCGTCCAAACGGAACCAGCATCAGAACGTCTCGGCATGCTCGCAATACCAGGCGCTTCAGATTGTCGCGGGCCATCAGGTGGCCTCGTTCATGCGCGATGGCCGCCGCCAATTCCTCTTTTGTCAGCGCCTCCAACACACTCGACGCGACGAACAGACGAGGTTTGACGCTGCCCACGACGGCGATTATGGGAAACGAATGCTCGATGCGGAAAGTTGGAATAGTTAGGTCGTGAAGATCGATCCGTTCCGAAACGCGCAACCATCCGCGCAGCAGGGATCGCGTTGCGGACCAGGAGCGATAAGCGCGCCACAACGCGAACACCAGGCCCGCTGCCGAAAAAAGGGCCAGCATGCCCAGCTTGGTACTCACGATTTCAGACGTGACGTGTGGTTCGTAAGCGACGTATGCAGGTATAACCAGCATGCCGGCGCAAATCAAAGCCAGCGCTGGAGGTAGAGCGCGCATCCCGAAGAGAATTTCTGCCCGCGTATGTGCCGAGAGATTTGTCAGCCGTCCTTCGCATAGTCGGCAGATAGCGGCGAAGAACCACGACGCCAGCGAGTTAACGACCAGCAGCGCGGTCAGAGCCAAACAGATGCCCAGCAACTCGTACACGCTAATCCGCCTTGCCTTTTAATTGGCGCTTCTTCTCTTTGACCAAACGTTCCAGCTCGTCGAGCAACTCTCGATCACGTTCGCTGACCGTATCGACAATGCAGGCCAGCACCGGTTGTATTCCATCCGCACCGTGCTCGAGCAGACTGTTGACGAAGTCGGCGCGAATGCCATGCTCGAATTCTTCCGGTGAAAAGACTGGCGAATATAAGAAAGCGCGCCCATCTTTGCGCCGCTCGAGCAAATGCTTTTTGTAAAGCCGATCGAGCGTCGTCATCAAAGTTGTGTAGGCGATGCGTTCGCCGAACGCCAGATAAAGGTCGCGCACGCTGACTTCGCGGCGCTGCCAGGTTTCATCCAGCACCTGCCGCTCGAGTTTTCCGAGCGCGAGCGAAGCTACTTCGCTGGGCCGGCGAAATCCGCGGAGAAAGAATCGAGGAGAATCCATAGTCAGGAGAGCATTTTCGCGGCAGCGCAAGTCGAAGTCAATCGCAAAGCGATTTGGATGCCGGCGGTGCAATAGCTTTAGAAGAATTCGCTTACTGTTGCAGCGGGCAAGCCTGAATTGCGCACATCTGCCACCGGCCCCCGCGTTCGGCGAAAACGATCAGGACCTTGTATTGGCCGGTCAGTTCGCGTCCGTGATACATCCAGGTCACGGCATCGCGAGCGGTCAACACCGCAGTGCTGCCAAAGACCCGCACCCTGACATGATCTCTGGCGAAGTGTTCAATCTTCAATTCGCCTGACGTCAAGTCGGAAATGACTGACGCTTTATCATCGCCCTCGAGCGGATATGTGAAATAGAAATCGTCAGCCAGCACCCGATCAAGTGTCGTCGCATCAGCCCGCACCATGGCCTTGACCCATTCGTCATTCATTTGACGGAGATGGGTTTCGATTTCGATCGTTGACCCCCGAACTTTTTGACTTGAAGCGTCCATGATAAGCGGCTCAGAACCTGAGATAACGAGGCTTCTACGTTAAATCGCGGCGCGAGTCAACCTTCTTGATGTCGGGTAACGTGTCGTCCAGTCTGTATGAAATCGAGCCTTTCCTTTTTTCTAACACATGATGCCTTTCGCCGGATAATGGTGGTCTTTCGAATATTCGTACGTAAATATCGTGCGAATCGCCGATGTGGTCTAAATTCACACGATATGGAATACAAAAGGGTCGAGTTCTAATCGTCCTGGCGTCAATCGCGGGCATTTGCCGCAGTGGCATGTTCATTGCCAAGTAAAACGCGGAGGTCATTGAAGATGAAAATCAACAGCATCAAAAATATTGGAGGGGCAATCCTGGGACTTCTGTTGTTCTTGGGCATTACCATGATGTCGAGTACAACGGCCCAGGCGCAATATCAGGATCCTTATTGGAGACAACGCGAGATTCTGCGACAGCGTGAGATTCAGCGACAGCGCGAGATTCAGCGACAGCGCCAGGCGCAGCAGCAACAGGGCGGCTGGTACGACCAGTATGGGAACTACCATCCGAATGGTTCCTACGATAATGGTTCCTACAACCAGAATAATGGTTACTACAACCAGGGTCGCCGTGGAAGAAACTGGGACGGTTATGGCAATCAGGGTGGCTCTTACGAAATGCGACAGACCGCTCTGAACGCGGGCTACAACGAAGGCATGAAGGATGGCCGTAACGATCGTCGGAGTGGCCGCTATGAGCCGACGCGTCACGGCGCATACCAGAGCGCGACGAAGGATTACAACTCGCGGTATGGTGATCGCTACACGTACCAGCAGTACTTCCGACAGGCATATCAAAACGGGTACGCCGACGGTTACCGATATGGGTACTAGTGAACGTGATGTGAACAGTAAGTAGCCGGCGCGGTGCTTGCGGGGAGTTGAAGTGATGAACTTCAACTCCCTTTTTCTTATGCTCGTTCGAGACACCTTTCGCGGAATCATCCCAGCAATCGAAGTTTATATTCAGTACACCAATACCGTAGCTTAGTTTTGAATCCTTTCCGGGGATAGATATGCGCGAAAAAATTCTGGTTATTGAAGATGATGAAGTAATGCGTGAGTTGATGCGCATGACCCTTGAGCAAAATGGATACGAAGTAGCCACCGCTGAAGATGGCGTGCGTGGTTATGATGCGGCATTATTCCTCAAACCTGACCTCATCGTAACCGACATAAAGATGCCAGGCGCCGACGGAATTCACGTCGTGCGGCGTGTGCGCGATACGGCGTCGCTTGAAACCACACCCATTTTGGTCACCACCGCTTTCGGTAACGGCACCGCCACATTCTCACTGCAAGTTGGCGCTACTGCCTTTGAGCCCAAACCAATCAACTCACAGAGCTTTCTTTCGACAGTCAAGCGATTACTGGCTGACCGCGACACGATAAAGGCTGCTTGACGGGCTTTTGCAGTATGTTCATCGAATCCGGTCGATTACCTGCTGGACTGAAATCTCATAGGCTGTCCAACACCTGCCGCCCTTGGGACTGATTCAGTTTGGACAAAAACCGCACTGGTGCAATTTGGTTGAAAATGAGCCATTACGCGCCACTGGCGCGATTTTTTATTAAACTGCATAAAGAGGCCAAATCTCCGGCGCGGAGCTTTCCTGACAATCGCTGCCCCCTCGTTATTATCGGAACGGATTTCCACCGCGATCCGTTAGATACTCCAGTTCCCCGTAATTTTGTGCAAAAAACCTGAAACCTTTTAACCGGGAGGCTCACTAACACATCGGGACAATGAGACGGCTGGCGGCACGCGAGATAAGCCTGGAAGGCCGGCCCGGTGCGTTCGCAGGATCTCTGATGAATAGTTCAGCAGACCTAGTCTCGCGTGCGTGCCGGGGCGATCAGGAGGCGTTCCGTCTGATCTTTGAAAGATATTCGCGACCGGTCATCAGTTTTATCTACGATCAGGTCAGCGATCGGGAATTGGCTGAAGAGCTGACGCAGGAAACTTTTGTTCGCGCCTATCGGGGCCTGAAAACGCTGCGCAGTGAGACGAAGCTGTCGACCTGGCTGTTCGGCATCGCCAAGAACGTGGCGCGCGAGTCACTGCGAGCACGGATTCGACAGAACCAGCATGTAGATTTGGACGATCAGCAGGTGCTGGATCTCAGCGACCGTGGACCCGTTCCCGTGAGCCAGCTTTTGAATAAAGAGTTGAACGAAGTGGTGCAGCGCGCGCTCGCGTTGCTTGACGAGGATAAACGGCTGGTATTCACGCTGAAGGTTTTTCAGCAGTGCAGCTATGAAGAGATTGCCGAGATTACCGGCTTCTCGATCCCGAAATTGAAAACAGACCTTCACCGGGCGCGCACCGAGATGCGCGAGCGTGTTGGGCAGTATGTGAGAGTTTAGTCATGAAGTGTGATGACTGTCTAAATCTTTTGGAAGCTTACGTCGATGGGGAAGTCGACGAGCACGATTCTGAGCGGGTGCGGACGC
>DATISD010000292.1:0-9051 GCA_035469005.1 Pyrinomonadaceae bacterium
GTCTGTAATCGCTTCGCAAGTCGTGGCCATTTGCGCCGACGGATCATTTATCAGCGCAATCACAGCGCGATCTATAGTCGCAGGGTCGATCAGAGGTTCGTCGCCCTGCACGTTAACGATGATTTCGGCCCACAGATTGTGCGCGACTTCAGCGACACGATCGGTGCCGCTCAAATGATCAGCCCGAGTTATGGCCGCGTCAAAACCCGCCGCCGTCGCCGTCTCGAAAATCCTGGGATCGTCAGTCGCGATGATGGTCCTTGAAATCGTAGCCGCGGCTGCGGCGCGTTCCGCGACGCGCACAATCAGAGGCTTTCCGCCGATCATCATCAACGGCTTACCCGGCAAACGCACAGAAGCGTAACGAGCCGGAATTACTGCAACCGATTTTACCTGGGGATTTGAACCCGTGTGAATCACGGGATTACACGATAGACTGGTCGGCGAACCATGTCAATCAAGATTCGTGATTACATGGTTTGAATCTGGCTCCTGCATCTTGGCGTGAATCACGGGCGGGACTTCGTGCCAGTGCCAGCTGGGCAAACTGCCCTATTACCCGGGATTTATCATAAGCAGTTAAGTTCAGCCTTTATGCCCTACACAAGCCAAAAGCTGAGGCATTAGGCCTATTTTATCAATCCGCTTCGAATAGGGTTTTTGTCGGCTGCGCTATTGTGCCTAATTGCCGCTACGTCTTCCTGCTGATAACGAAGGTGGGCACCATTCCCCCGCCCGCCGTCACGTTAGCAAGTTCATTCGAAGAGAGACGCGTGAAAGCTGATCCAACCTTTCCGTTGAACAGTAATGGATCGAGATCAACAAGTTGTTCAGCGAAGGTGACGCGGCCATCCGCGGCCACCGCCGGAAACACCTCTCGTGCCGTGGGCACGCGTTCCTGCACCAGGTAATCGCCGTTCCCGAGGGCGTTATGGATCGCTTCGTCCCACTCGATTTCGTCCGTGTTCCAGCCGATGTAAATTCCGTGCCCGCCATAATCGTCATTCGGCTTGAGCACTAAACGATCGCGCCGCTCGCTAATAAATTCAAGCAGGTCGATTTCGTCGCCGTGATAGTCACTCTTGCCCGGGCGGACGCGGCGCGTCCAGGGAACATGACCAGTGATCGCCTCTCGTTCTTCAGCGCTGAACAGCGACGCATAACGAGCGTTAGTAAGCACGGCGAAAAGACTCTTTTTGTGAATCAACTTCGAGCGAAAACTGTTGACCATGCAGATCGCCCGAGCGCGGTAAGCTTCGAGCAGCGCAGGCTGTTCGCGCATAATCGGCAGGTATTCGTTGACCAACAGTCGTTTATAAACAATGTCGATTTCAAAATCGCGTACTCGCAATCTGCCGGCGCGAAAATCAAGCTCATCCGGGGAAGCAATTATCGAAGGACAACCCTGTGACTCGAAATATTCCCGAAACAGTTCGAACTCTTTCTGTGTCGGCATCCCTTTCAGATCGATAATTGCGATGCGCGGCGCCCGATCTGGTTTGCGGCCAAGAAATTCCTGGTGACAATCGAGGAGCACCTTCAACATCAACGGCCGTCCCTCAAATCTTCGTAACTGATACGTTTCGGCGAATCTTTTCATCACCGGCAACTGTTGAAAGATTTCGTAGGCCGCATCGGCGTAGGCAATGCCCGCCGGACTCTCGCCGTTTAGTTCGACGAAGCTGTACGCTTCGTCAGTCAGAAATGAATCCAGGCGCGCGGTCGGTGACACAGCGCGATAGCCCGGATCGATCTGAACCAGTTCGCGCTCAATCTGCGTCAATCCCAACTCGTCGAACATCGCACTATCAGCGATGGCGGCGTCTTTGACCTTTTCGATTGCCTTCCAGACTGTTTCGCAAACGCGGACCGCATTGCCAAAATCATCCTCGCTGACAAAATGCGGCCGCAGGTAAGGCGACAAACGACGGCCGCCGAAGATCAACTTCGCCCGCTCCAGACCCTGATCAAGCAGCGCCAGCGATTCTTCGGCTAACGGTCGATCATTCAACAGATCATGATAATGGCTGACAGCTTCGCGTAGCATGTTTTCAAGCAGTGTTTAGAACCGGATATCGCCTGCCTGGCCCGGGCAGCACAACTCTGACATAGCACGAGATTCTCAAAACAGTTCATTAGAAGCCAACATACCGGATTTTTACTTTTTACGGGGAACCTTCAGCGTCAGCTTGATGACCACCCCGTCGCGGATCAAATCATCGGCCTTGCCCGGATAGTTGATGCCGAAGTCTTTCCGATTAATCGAGAACTCAGAGTTGACTGACACGCTGTCGCCCGCAAGCTGAACCGTCGCGGGAAAAGTGATCGCTTTCTTAACCCCGTGAAGATCGAAATTGCCCGTGATTGTGTGCGTCGCGCCGTTGGCAGTGTTTGGTTCGATCTTAGTGGAAACGAAGGTTGCCTTCGGATATTTGACCACGTCAAAGAAATCAGGAGTCTTCAAATGGCTAGTCAGGTCAGCTTCATCGGTCACGACCGATCCTGTATCGATGTTTATGGTCACAATGCTCTGCTCGACACTGTTATTTATCAGATCGATCGTGCCCGCAAATTGTTTGAACGAACCGTTATGGCTGCGCGTGACCTTGGCGGCCACAAAATCGACTTTCGAATTTTCAGGTGAGATCGTCAGGGTCTCGCCGCCAATTTTCGGCGCCCCCGACTCAGGCGCTGCGTTGCCGACCGACGCCCTGGGTTTGTTAGCGGCCGGGTCGGAACATCCAGCCGCCATCAGCATCAGTAACATGAATAAAATTACAGTCTTGAGATTTCTCATCGTATCTTCCTTGTTTCGGAGCGCAATAGTCTATGCGATTACAAGTACGATAACCACCAATCGCGTCGTCGAGCTTTGACGCCGGCAAACCACTTGCATAATGGATAGAGCAACAACACGCCCGCGATCCAGCTCAGGTAAACAACGATGAGACTGAAACCATTGCCTTTGGGTGGATTTGTAAACCAATCAACCGGAGTCTGGAACAACCAATGAACTGGCTTTCCAAACGCCGCGTGAAGCCCTACCGCGATCAAGTGTGCAGTCACCCACTGCAAAACGTAATAGAACAGCGGTACGCGGCCGAAGGTGACAAAAAAGCTTCGCAGCCCCGACCCCAAAGAGCCGAGGCCCGTCCCACCCGATTCAAATAACGCCAGCGCCAGAATCGCCGGCCCCAGAGTCATCAGGAGATAATCAAGCGAAGGTGGATATTTCGTGGTGTTGATGAAGGACAGAATTGTGAACAGAACATTCTTTTGCCGCGTCCAGTGCAACGGCTCGCCGTATTTGTCGACGGCTCTGATGAAGATGAAAAGCCAGGTCGCGACCCCGCCGATGATCAAAAGCCAACGCCGGCGAAACTTTACGTCTTTGCTGTACAACGCGCCGAACGCGTATCCGACCGCCATCACTCCGATCCACGGAATCAAAGGATAAAGGACGAAGACGAGCGGGCTTGGAAATCGTGGCCCGATCGGAAACAAGCCGGGCTGATGAAGCAGCATCCAAAGCTTCGCACCCCAGCTGGGCACCGGGGTCTGCGGCCCTTGCCACGGTTTGACCGGAAACCGATCGAAGTAATTATGAGCGGCTATCATTAGCAGACCGAAACCTGCGACAACTTCCAAAGGCAGGTGTATCAACGCCGCGAGCACGATCATCGAGAACCCGATTACGAATATCACCTGAAAGAAAAACAGAAAGCGCGGATCCAGATTGAAGAATGCGGCTGCGCGGACAACGGTCACTTCCACCACGATTAGCCAAAGCCCGCGAGTTATGAGAAAGCGCGACAGTTCACGCTTACTTTTGCCGCGCGCGAACTGTAAATACGCTCCCGTCCCGGCGAGGAAAACGAAAACCGGAGCGCAGAAGTGGGTGATCCAACGAGTAAGGAACAACCAAACTGTCGTCTGTCTAAGGTCAAGCGGGTCGAACAGCAAGGCGCCGGAGTGAATAAAATCGCGCGTGTGATCGAGCATCATGATGACCATCACAATGCCGCGAAGCAGATCGACTGAGTCGATTCGCCGGCGGTTGACCTTTCCCGGTTCGGGATCCAGCGGCCCGGCACCTTGGGGTATCGAATCGGTCTCAGCGTTATTGATCGGGGATGGCTCAGGCATCGATCTCTCAGAATGCTAAAACTGCGCAAGTGTATCTTACTAACCGGTCAAATTTGAGAGTCAAAATGTAAATTCTTAAAGCGCAGCCGTCGCGACTACAGCTCGATTTGGCAAGCAGAAATGACCGGCGCAAACGAGCGAATCTCTCCGATTGCCTTCTCATCCAGCGGTGCGTCGATCTCGATTACGGCCATCGCTTCCCCGCCCCGTTCACGCCGTCCCAAATGAAACGCGCTGATGTTGATACCGCGATCGCCGAGGATCGTTCCGATGCGGCCAATGACGCCGGGCACATCGCGGTTATGCATCACCAGCATGTGACCTCGCGGGATTGCTTCGATCCGAAAATCATTGATTTCCGTAATCCTTCCCTCACGATTGCCGCCGGCCGCAGCGAAGACAGTTCCTGAAACCGACTGGTCTCCGGATTCGGACACGATGTGCGTTCGAATCGCAGGCGGCGCATCGGCAGAACGCACGTATGAAGTCGTGACTGCAATTCGCCGCTCTTCCGCAATCAGGAATGCGTTGACGACATTGACGCGCGCGCTGACATCGCGCAAAAGACCAGCGAGAAAGGCGCGGGTTACCGGCGCTGCGTCGACATCAACAAGTTCGCCGGCAAATTCGATCCGCACTTCGCGTACTGGGCTGTCAACCAACTGGGCCTGGACACGCCCCAGCGCTTCAGCCAGCGCGAGATAAGGCTGAAGCACCGCCAACTCCTTCGCGCCCAGGGCCGGAACGTTTACGGCCCCGCGCAAAGCTCCACTCAGAAGGTAATCGCGCATCTGCTCGGCCACCGTGAACGCCACGCCTTCCTGAGCCTCTGTCGTTGAGGCGCCGAGATGAGGCGTCACAATAACTTCCTCAAGTCCAAGCAGAGGATGACCGGCCCGCGGCGGCTCCTGCTCGAAGACATCGAGGGCGGCGCCGGCTATTTTGCCCGAGATGATCGCTTCGTGAAGTGCGGCCTCGTCGATCAATCCGCCGCGCGCGCAGTTGATTACTCGCGCTCCTGCTTTCATCATGGCGAACGCCTCGCGGCCCACAATCCCGCGCGTTTCGTTCGTCAAAGGTGTATGCACAGTGAGAAAGTCCGCGCGCGAAAAAACTTCATCGAGCGAAGCGCTTTCGATCTCCAACTCGCGCGCTTGCTCGGCAGCAATAAACGGATCGTGAGCGACGATCTTCATTCCAAATGCGCGAGCACGACTCGCCACCGCCCGGCCAATTCTTCCCAACCCAACAATCCCCAGAGTCTTGCCATGTAATTCAGCGCCGATGAATCGCTTCCGTTCCCACTTTGCCGCTTTTACGCTGGTGTTTGCTTGCGGCACATTACGGGCGAGGGCGACCAGCAAAGCGATAGTGTGCTCAGCCGTCGTAATCGTATTGCCGTCCGGAGCATTCATCACGACAATGCCGCGCGCCGTGGCGGCGGACACATCGATATTGTCAACGCCGACTCCGGCTCGGCCGATTACGCGCAGGTTCCGGGCGGCGTCCATCACGTCGGCCGTTACTTTGGTCTCGCTGCGCACAACCAAACCTTCGGAGTCGGCCACGGCTGTAAGCAACTCCTCCGGCGGGAGCTTGATCCGCTTCTCAACTTTCAAACCGGCGTCACGCAACGGCTGAAGGCCGCTGTCGCTTACATCATCAGCAACAAAAATTTTCGCACCACGCATCGTGCGCGGATTATAGCGGTTTTTCCCCGGGCGTGCCTTGACCCAACTAGTGATAAACTTCGGATTCAGCCGGCGTTAGACTTGATTGGCTCTGGGGGACTTGGCCTTTGATCACTGCGACATGTTTGAATATTGCTTCCCGGCAATTCACCGATTGCCCTGAGACTGACATCAGCGAACTTCGCCGGGATGCTCAGAACGTTATCTGGGCCGATGTCAGCGATCCGACAAGCCAGGATTTCGTGGACCTGGCTGAGGAGTTTGGCTTCCACCACCTATCGATTGAGGATTGCCGCAACGAGCATCAACGCCCTAAAGTTGAAGAATACACCGGCTATTATTTCATCGTTCTTTACGAAACCAGTCTGGCCGGACCAAATGATTTTCTCGAATTGCGCGAGCTGAACATCTTTCTCGGAAAGAACTATCTGGTCACCGTTCACAGCCGTCCAATCCGGGGTATTGAAACCGCCAGACGACTCTGGGGCCAGTGGTCGGATCGATCGGAACTTGGCTCGGGATTGTTGGCTTACCTACTGATCGATGCAATCGTGGACGATTATATGCCGCTGCTCGACATCATCAGCGAGCGGATGGACGATCTGGAAGATTCAATTTTTGGCGAATGGCGCCCCGAAGTCATCGAAGAGATTTTCATGGTAAAGAAGAAGTTGCTTTACCTGCGTCGCGCCATTACGCCGCTGCGCGATGTTTTCAATACTCTGCTACGACGCGAACAGCCCCTTTTCCCGCGAGAGGCGCAGGTTTACTTTCAGGACATATTCGACCATCTGATCCGGATCGCGGACACGATTGACACCCTGCGCGACATGTTGAGCTCGACTATGGAGGCTTATCTTTCCGTTTCGGGTAACCGCATGAACATGGTCATGAAACGGCTGACATCGATCTCTACGATCTTAATGTCGGGCACTCTGATCGCCGGGATCTACGGAATGAACTTCATTTTTATGCCGGAGCTAAGGTGGCGCTATGGATATATCTTTGCGTTGATTTCGATCCTGGGAATCGGCCTGGCGCTTTACGCCTATCTCAAAAAGGTGGGCTGGTTATGAAGAGCGAACTTTCAAGACTCCTACAACGCCGCCCAAAGCGGCGGAAGGGCGACCCGCGTGAGCTTGCCGCGCGACTTGCGCCGCTCGAAGAGCAAAGGCCTGCCGACGCCCCCGGTGTAAGTGTTCCCAGCAACAGCGCCGAACTCGTAACTCAGGAAAGAGGCGCCATTGTCGTAGGCAATCACAAGCCGAGCTTGCCAAAAGATCTGATAGAAGTCGATGGGCGAAAAGGGTTCCGGGCGCTGGAACCGGTCGTCCTGGTAATCGCCGGTTTGATGCTCGCCTTCATCATCTTTATTGCCTGGCAAATCTCGCGGATGTAGCTGGTAAAATAACTGAAGCTGCTGAACAGACCGAAGGAAACAATATGGAGATTCTAGTCTATCGCGAAGGCGCAAAAACAGTAGAGTCAGGCTTTACTGTTGGACAGCTTCCCGAGCTTCTGAAGGAAGAGACGTCAGTAATCTGGGTCGACATGCCCGAACCTACAGAGGCCGATGATCGTATCCTGCTCGATGTCTTTCGCTTTCACCCGCTGACGGTCGAAGACTGTCGAGAGAACCGCCACTACCCCAAGATTGAAGAGTTTCCCGATTATCTTTATTTCATCGTTCACGGTGTTACGGCCAACACCAACCCCGATCGCTTCAACACGATCGAGCTCGACGGGTTCCTCGGGCCCAACTACGTAATTACTTATCATCATGAAATGTTCCGCAGCATCAATAACGTCAGGAAACAGTTGAGCACCAGCCCGGTCGCCTGCCAGCGTGGGCCGGCGTTTTTGCTGCATCAGATTCTGGATCAGATCGTGGATTATTACTCGCCCGTGCTTGATGATTTCGACGAGCGAATCGATGAGTTGGAAAGGAATATCTTCTCGCTCAAACAACCCAACAATGCGATTCTGGGAGACATCATGGAGCTCAAGCGAAGTGTGCTGCGTCTGCGGCGGATTTCCGCAAAGCAGATGGACATCTTCTATCGCATGAGCCGCGGCGAAGTGCATCTGATTCCGCAGCCAATGCTGCCTTTTTATCGCGACATCTACGACCACCTGATTCGCGTAACCGACCTGGCGGAAAACTATCGCGATTTGCTCAGCGGTGCATTGGAAGCTTACCTCTCAGTCGTCTCTAATCGCATGAACGAGATCATGAAGGTGCTGACGATCTTTTCCGCGATCATGTTGCCGCTGACTTTCATCGCCGGCCTGTACGGCATGAACTTCGATAATCTGCCGGAGCTGCATTGGGCCTACAGTTATTTCGTGGTGCTCGGCATCATGTTGTTTGTAGCGTTGGGAATGCTCTATTTGTTCTGGCGGCGGGGCTGGATCGGCGGAGGTCCAACGAAGGAACTTCAACCCAAAAAGTCATCACCCGTTTGAGATCAAGAGTAAGTAGCCCGATATCAAAACCGAGTTAACGATTAAGGCATAAACTCCAGCGACCAAATCATCGGCCATAATTCCTAAACCTGATTCCAGCGCTTCCAAACGCCGAATCGGATAAGGCTTCCAGATGTCGAAGAGCCGGAAAAGGAGAAAGGCTGAAATGATGCTCCACCACGTTTGAATCCAGAACGGTCCTGACAAGAGTGCGATCATCTGGCCCGCGACCTCGTCGATCACTACGATTGAGGGGTCTTTCTTTTGTTGCAGCTGCTCGGCTCGCGACGCCGCCCAGATACCAATGATCGTCACTACCAGGATAGCCAGGAGCATGAAGGTCATCAGCGGCGTAAAGACATAGACCGTTGTGAGTCGATTGGCCAGCGCCCTCGAAGTCAGCAACTGATCGGCGCCCGACCAGATTGTCAGGTAAAGACCGACCCCGACGAGCGAGCCCAGCGTCCCGGGCGCTAAGGGAAAGTAACCGACTCCACACGTCGCCAACGCCAGCGCGAGGTAATCTGCCGCAGAGCGGCGTTTAGGTGGGGCGACTTCTGTGGCCGAAACCGCGACTGCTGGATTCAGTTCATCGCTGGATTCTTTGATCTTAGTCATTGGACCGCGGTCGCAGTTCGAGACAAATTAGTAGAGATTGAAATTGTACTGATCAGGACGATGGTCAGATACTTCATCTCACGGCCCCGAAAAGCTTAAACCATAATACGTCCTACCAGGTCATACTCCT
>DATISD010000293.1:0-3175 GCA_035469005.1 Pyrinomonadaceae bacterium
CATCGGCTCCCGTTTCCGCAGCCATGACATGACTACAATCGTGAATGCCAGCGCGCTCAGACTCCATGAGGCGACGAAAATCAAACCGAAGATCGTCGACGACCATGCCGGCTCAAGCGACATCACCCAATCGATTGACGCGAACGTGATTGAGATAATCAGCAGGCCCAGTCCGGGGCCGCTGACAATCTGCAAGCGCTTGCGAATGTTTTTGTCGCCCGTTCGATCCTGTTCCAGTGACAGCCAATTCAATAACAGCGCCAGCAGCGACCAGAACAGAAAATAGATGGCCGCGCGAATCAGAAAGAATGATGGGTTTAGGTACTTGGCCTTCTGCTGCAGCGCGGGTGTCGCCTTCATCACGATTGGATCAGTCCACGGGTAAATTAGCTTGAGCCCGAAAATGATAGGCACGAACAGAATGATCATTAGCGGCAGTGTGCGCGTCGCAGCTTCGAGCACCCGGCGAATAACCAATCCCCAGGCGCCGCCGGTCAGGTGCTGCAACATCAGGAGCGCGAGACTGCCGATCGTGATGCCGATCCAAAGAGTGAACCCCACCAGATATGCGTGAAAAAATTGCCTGCGATCGATAAACGCGCCAATAACGAGCAACACCGTGAAGATGACGCCGACAATCAGCGCGCGCATGCTCACGCGGCTGAGTTCTGCTGGAGGTGTGTAGCCGAGTTCAATCATCTTATCGGAACGCGAACATCATTGTCCGCTTCTTCGGTTCAGCGCACTACCGCTTTTCCCCTTCCGTCGGCCTGGCACTTGGTGTCTGGCCGGCTTGTGTTTGCGCCGGAGGCATCTGGCTCAACTGCAGCGCGCGAATGTAAGCGATGATGCGCCAGCGATCCTCAACCGGAACCTGTGATGCATACGACGGCATTGCGCCCCAGCCGTTACTCATTACGTCGAAGAAGTGGCCCACCGGCGCCTGACGCAGGCGGTCCTGGTGATAATTCGCCGGCCCCGGCTTGTTGAATCCGCGCCGGGCCACGATGCCATCGCCGTAACCGGTCATTCCGTGACAGACCGAACAGAAAATGTTGTAGCGCTCCTCGCCTCGTTTCAAATCCTCTTTGGTAATCGCAAATGGAAAAGTGTCGACGTCATCGGGATAAAGCGCGCTGGCTGAAGTGTTGGAGGCAGTTCCGGGTGCGCCGGTCTGAGCTGTCGAAGCGCCTGAAACCGGAGTGCCCGCGGCCTGCGGATTCGCGGGCGCCTTGCCCACTTCTTTCTTGCCAAGATAAAGCGCGCGATCCTCTCGCAGATAACCTCGCGGCACGGTGCCTTCAACCAGTGGCCGCGAGCCGGTGCCGTCTTTATAAAACGAGTTTTCGCGATAAGCGATCGACTTGGGCTGGTTCTGCATGTCCCTCCTGCAACCAGAAGTAAGCAGTACGTAGCATGCGGTGAGCGCGAGCAGCACGCAAACTCTAACAGCGGCTCTGCCGCTCCGATGTGCGGAAAGGCTTTGCCTTTCCGTCCAGTCACAATGATTCCTATTTTGCGAGGCTCCGCCTCGCAAAGACTGGTGAGGCGGAGCCTCCCCAAACTCAAATGCAAGAGAGCCCGGAAAGGCGGAGCCTTTCCGCACATCAAGGCGGCTGAGCCGCACGCTGCTCATTGCTTTAAAGCTCAACATCATTGACTTCTCTTGGCTCAAGCGTGCGCAAGAACCGCACCGCCTCGTCGTGATTGAACTTAGGATCTTTTGCTTCGATCACCAGGAAAAAACTGTCGCGCGTCGCCAACGCAAAATTCGGGGCGTTAAAAACCGGATGATAAGGCTGCGGCAATTTGTTCAGCGCCAGCATGCCCAGGACTGCAGAAAAAGCGGCGACGAGCACCGTACATTCAAACGTGATCGGTATAAACGCGGGCCAACTGTTAAAGGGCTTGCCGCCGACGTTGATGGGATAATCGATCACTTCCGTCCAGTACTGCATGAAGAAACCACCCACGCCGCCGATAATGCCGCCGATCAAAACGATTAGCGGCAGGGCCGTCCGCCTGAATCCAATCGCTTCCGACAATTCTTCAATCGGAAACGGCGAATAACCATTAATCTGTCGATAGCCGGCTTCGTAGGTCTCGCGAGCCGCCGCCACGAGTTGGCTCGGATTATCGAACTGGGCCATCACGCCGTATAAATGTGGGTGCTTCGCTTGCTTCATTTGACCTATAGGTTCCTACGGGACCTACCCTTCTTCCACCTCTGCTTCCGGCAGAATCGTCCGCATCTCGAAAATCGAAATCATCGGCAGGAAGCGGATAAACAGAAACAGCAGGGCAAAGAAAAATCCGATCGTGCCGATGAACATTGCCCAATCCCATTGCGACGGTTGATACATGCCCCAGGATGACGGCAGATAGTCTCGATGCAGACTCGTTACCACGATCACGAATCGCTCGAGCCACATGCCGATGCTGACCACGACCGAGATCAGCCACAGCAGCAGAAGATTGCTGCGAATCTTCTTGAACCAAAGCAGCTGCGGCGTCAATCCATTACAGAAAATCAACGTCCAGTAATAAGCCGCGTAGGGTCCGTGCATGCGGTTCCAAATCATGAACTGTTCGTATTGGTTGCCGCTGTACCAGCCAAAGAACGCTTCCATCAGATAGCCGTAAAAAACGATCAAGCCGGTGGCCAACATAACCTTCGCCATGTTGTGCATGTGGCGCATCGTGATGAAGCTTTCCAGGCCGTAAATCTTTCTCAGCGGAATCGTCAGCAGCAGGACCATCGCGAAGCCCGCGTAGATGGCTCCGGCGACGAAGTAGGGCGGAAAGATCGTCGCGTGCCATCCCGGAATGATGCCGACCGCGAAATCAAAACTGACGATCGTGTGTACCGAGAGCACCAACGGCGTCGCCAACCCGGCTAATAACAGATAGGCCGTTTCGTAACGATGCCAGTGACGGGCCGACCCGCGCCAACCCATGGCCAGCATGCCGTAGATGATCTGGAAAGTTTTGCTCCTGGCGCGATCGCGCAGCGTCGCGAAATCCGGAATTAACCCGACAAACCAGAACACCGCGGACACCGTCGCGTAGGTCGAAACCGCGAACACGTCCCACATCAGGGGGCTGCGGAACTGAGGCCAAATACCCATCGTGCTAGGGTAAGGGAACAGCCAGTAAGCCAGCCACGGCCGGCCCA
>DATISD010000294.1:0-3239 GCA_035469005.1 Pyrinomonadaceae bacterium
ACCACTGGTCAGTCCGGTTGATGATCTCGGAATCAGGGGCAACAAACTGAGAATAGCTGGATCGGTAACCGCCGCCCTCTGCGCGTCGGTTGGGACCGTAACCGTCGGAAGTGTGAGCCCCTGACGTTGGCGAAGGCCTTCATAGCTAAAAAAGAAAAAACTCCGGTTCTTGCCGTGGTAACTGAACGGCGAGCCGCCTTCGCCGAAGTGCGGCAGGTTTATCGGACCGCCGATATTCGCTCCAAACTGATTGCGTTTGAAAGGTGGCCTCCCCTGGTTCTTACAAGTCACGAGTCCCGGCGGACAGAAATTGAAGAAGTTGCGAGCATCGAGGGCGTCGTTGCGCAGGAACTCGAACAGTTCGCCATGATAATCGTTCCCTCCGCCGCGGGTGGCGATGTTGACGATGGCTCCTGAATTGCGGCCGTATTCGGCGCTGAAAGTTGAATTATCAGCCTTAAACTCTTGCACGGTATTGATCGAAGGTTGAAAGGTGATCTGGTTCTGCACCATGTCGTTAAGATTGACGCCGTTAATCATGAAGTTAACGGTGTCTTCCCGACCGCCCGCAGTGTTTAGCCCGAACGAGCCCTGGCCGCGAAGCGGCGCCGTAAGAAATCCGTTCTGAGGCGGGGTCACAGAACCGGGAAGCAATAATCCCAGATCAACGAAGTGCCGGCCGTTCAATGGAATCTCCTGCACGGTTCGCTGATTGATGACCTGGCCAACTGACGTAGTTGTCGTTTCAATCACCGGGGTCTCAGCCATGACGTTGACGTTCTGTTCGAGCGTCCCAACTTCCAGCGAGAAATCCCTCGCGATTGTGCGACCGACCTCGACGCTCATATTGCTGACCAGCTGTCTCTTGAATCCGGAAGCCTCTATCTCGACGGAATAGCTGCCGACAGGCAGCGAGGCGATTTGATAATTGCCGTCAGAGTCGGTTTGCGTGGTGCGTTCAATTCCCGTGGCCTGGTTGCGAGCCGTTACCTTTGCACCCGGGACCACCGAGCCCTTTTCGTCCTTGACGGTGCCCTGCAACGTTGCTGTAGATTGGGCCAGGGAAATGCCGCCGAAGCAAAACAAGGCAATCGTAAAAACGATTACTTGAAACGCCAGTTTCTGTTTGAATAGCATGCGAACCTCCTTCGAGTCAGTGGTCAGATTCAGCCTCTTTTGGAACCTCTGAATATCATTGGTTGTTGGGGATGCCTTGTGCTTATGCAACGACAATGCCGTGCGATTAACTGGCTTCGAGACGAATTTATTGCAGATTTGGGGACAATCTAATCCCCCAGCGGATTCGGGAATTCAAATTTTCAGAGAATCTCCGAGATCCACAATCAGTTTGATTTGTAGGCTCACTCGAAACCGCCACCAAAAACATGCCGGCAACGCTTTCGCGTGTGAACACCCTGCGATCTAATTCACCACTTCACCAGAAACTCGCGCAGCGTTCGATAAAGCTCGTCGAACGAGTCAGCGCAAAACAAAACTGGTTGAAAGTGTGTCGGATCGTATTCTTGATTCGAGATCCTTCCGATATCAAGAGCTCGCAATTCAGCGTCGTGCATTTCTTCCAGCTCTCCGGCCGATGACAACAGTCCGGTGCCGTATGCTTTGACCGAACCGTTTTCTCGTAGCACTCCGAACTCAATCGTGAACCAATAAATACGCGACAATCGGTCCAACTGGTCGGCCGAATTAGTTCTTTTGACAGCCCTGCCAAACAACCTGTTGAGTTCGGCCAGTCGCGGACAAGCCAGGGTTACTCCATGCCCGACGATTTCGTGAACGACGTCAGGTTCAGGCGTGTATAGCGGCGTTGAGTGGTGACGAATGTACTGGGTACACAGGAAAACGCCATCAGCGAGATTCTCGAGGAAGACGCGCGGCTGGACCAGGCCCGCAACCGGTTCAAGCCGGAAGCCGCTGATGGCCTGGACTCTCTCGTTGACTTCCCGCAACTGCGGGATTCGATCGTCGGAAAAATCCAGGCGCTCGATGGCCTGGAGGTATTCAGCGCAGGCGTGCTGCTGATGCGCCGGCCGCAGAGCTCTCCAGATTACGGACCAAACCTGATGCTCCTCGTTTGAATAAGGAGCATCAGGAATGGGATCGCGGGGGTGATAGTTCATCGCGATTTGCGCGATTTGATTGCGGCGACGGCGATATTCGGGATCGCGAAATCCCGGGTGATCGGGATCGAGTTGCACAATCGCATTTCGATCGGCAATGGCTTCGTCCAGATCACCGGTGACGATTCGTGCGTCAACGTGATCAGAGAGAAGTTGCTGATCTTGTTTGATTGTTGAGTCTGCCATTGATGTCCCCTCTTATGGAGTGCGGCGGCTTGACGCCGCTTTTGCCCGCCGCGCCCGCCGACCCTCGGTGTAAAGCACTGTCAAGCCAGCGCGCTCCAAAACTAAACCGGCCACCGATCCTTCGCTCGGAAGGACCGATGGCCGGTTTCTGAAACTTGTCTGCGAGTTACCTGATGATCTCGCGACAGCTCATCGCCCGACCGTCCCTCCAGGCGGAGAGCGGACCGTAATACCAATAGTAACGATAGCTGTTGCTTTGACCGATCATCTGTAATCGCGTCGCTCGTTGCACGCAGGCCCAATGTATGCGACTGAGTCTTTCCAGTCAAGCCGTTTTGAGTTTCGACCGCACTGTGATTTGATTGCGGCGGATGGTGTCAGAAGCCCGAGAGTCAGCAAGGGCATGTTTGGGGCAGTAGGCCTTGTCCTGACACGCTACCCTGAAAAAGATGGCTATTCTTAAGAAACGCGATCACCAGACCGAATCGCGGCTGCTGCTCGAATCCGCCGATCCGGTTGAGTTGCCGCCGGCCGAAATCGCCGACAGCGGAGTGCTGGTGCAGTTCGAAAAGTTAAAGCCGTACATCCCTGAATTGCTCGAGGCGCTACGGTCAGGAACGACAGCCGAGCCTGTGCCGGTTATGAACGATGGTTCAACATTCGCGATCCATGGCGAGACACGCACATTTTGGGTGAAGCTTTGGCACGCGGCGGGAACTGAGCTCACAAAGATTGAACGCGCACAGATCATCAGTTGTTTGCCGTCCACGCGCGGAACGAACGTCATCATCGGCAACGAATCTCAGGATTAGTCCAAAGTCCAAAGTCCAAAGTCCAAAGTCCAAAGTCCAAAGTCCAACGTCCAACGTCCAACGTCCAACGTCCAACGTCCAACGTCCAACGGCGAACGTCCAA
>DATISD010000295.1:0-2727 GCA_035469005.1 Pyrinomonadaceae bacterium
TCACGAGCCAGCGACGTTCCGCGCCGGCGCTCATTTGCGCAATGTTGCCGCGAATGCGCGCGCGCAAGCTGTCTTGTCGAATGTTAGCTTGCGGCATAATACGTTCCTGAATAAACCAGGCGCCGGCGGCCACCGCGATCGCGAAGACGATCCCCGGCAACATTAAACGGTAGACGCTCTGTCCGCTGGCCCACCAGGCTACCGCTTCTCGTCGTCTGGCAATCAAGGCGTA
The DNA here is from genome assembly GCA_035469005.1 of Pyrinomonadaceae bacterium. GTDB lineage: Bacteria > Acidobacteriota > Blastocatellia > Pyrinomonadales > Pyrinomonadaceae > UBA11740. Next base: position 233 of record DATISD010000295.1, read on the forward strand.
AGTCAGCAGCACCGCGACCAGCACGCTGCCCGGAAATAGCTCAACGCTGATGAGCGGCAGCAGATACAACAGATATTCTCCCACCAGTCTCACGCTCGCCCGGTTCGCCGAAATGAAACGCCACAGTTCGAAGGTGGTGAAGATATCGAAGATTAAAACGAGGGCGATGAATCCGAAGACGAAACTCAGGATCATTGTCCGCACGATTCCGATGTCGAGGAGCATTGGAAAACTGGCAATCGACAGGCGCGGGCCAAATCGTTGCTTCGCCGGAAGGCTGGCGCTTTCGTTATCGGTTATTTTGCGGGTCTGGCCGCGACGAGAGAAGAGGCGAAATTCTCTTTGCCTGGAGAGTAGGATGAGAACTCCCACAGCGAGCGCCAGCCCAGTTGAAAACCATGCGCCCAGAACCGGAGGCACCGTGCCGGCGCGCGCCAGCTGATCGCCGGCAAGCGTTGCCAGGTAATAAACCAAAAGGATCAGTAACGACACCAGCACGCCAAAGCCCCGGCTACCCCGGCGCATCCTAAGTCCCAGCGCCGCGCCGAAAAACGAAAAAACAAACGGGCTAATCGCCAACGCGATGCGCTTATGAAAGATTATGCGAGCGTCACGTTGTTCCGCACCCGTCGTTTCCTCTGCCCGCCGGCGTAAGTCGGCCATGCCCATTTCATCCGGATTGCCTTCGGGTCTTTGCAGTCTCGCTAACAGGCCGGCGCGCCCGGTATTAAAAACAATTCTCAGAAGGTCCAAACGCTCAACCACGTAGGACTGGTCGCGTGCGTCCGGCGCCGGAATTTTTGTTTTCATCGCGTCCTGCAGGACCAGCTCGGATTTCTCAGCTGACGAATCAATTCTTCCGGCGCGGGCGGTAATTAAGTTTGTTGAGTGATCGGCCTCCTGGGTTTGGATAAAAACGCGGCCCCATTGCCCGTGAATTTTGTCGCCATCGCGGACGTAAATCACGTAGCCCGGAAAGTCACTGGTAAAAGTGCGTGGCTCCACCGGCGAATCAAGTTTGTATAAGGCGCTCCGCACAACCACAGAGCGCAATGTTCTCTGCGCGCGTGGGGCTTCCTTTAGATTGAGGTAGCAGGTTGCCGCCGTGGCAATAAGGCCGATGGCCAGGGCCGGCCAAAGTGTTCGCCAGGTACTCACGCCGGCCGCGCGCATGGCTACCAGCTCGCTGTCGCTGCTCATCCGCCCAAGTCCAATTATCGTTCCGCAAAGAACCGCCATCGGAATCGTAAAGACCAGAACTGCCGGCAGCAGCGACAATGCCAGGCTGTAAACAAAGCCAGCCGGCATCACGCCATGGAATACGGATTCGAAATAACGACCCGTCTGCTGGACAAACAGAATTGCCGTTAACAAGACCAGCGCAGCCAGACCATAAGGAAAGATCGTCCTCAGCACGTACCTCTCGATTAGTCTGCGACTGGCCATTCGGTTTCCTTAGGGATTCGCTGCCATCAGTGTACGTGGGCGACGGTCAATCGCGCGAGTGATCAAGCGATGTGTGAGAGTGCTTAAGACAAGATCTTCCTGCTCAGTGAGTTTTCTTTTCTGGACAAAATTAATCGGTGAAAGCTGGTAGCTGGCCCGAACCGCTACCAACACCTCAGGAGAAAGCACGGAAGGCACATTCGGGCGGCACTGGGCACACCATGAACTCAGCTCGGTATCGACAAATGTAGGAATGCCATCGTTAAGCTCGGTACCGCATCCAGCACACGAACGCAGATCCGGAAACAGCCCGGACAGTCGCAGCAGCCAAATCTCAAAGTATCGTGTGAGCTGCCGTTCCGCGCCCTCGGTCACGAAGAGCGCATCGACACAGGCCGCCAGCATTCGAAACAACCGTTCGTCAGCTTCATGAGGAGGGGCGAACTCGCTGATTAACTCCCCCATATAGGCCAGCACCTCACCGATCTCAGGTTTTACATTAAGTGCGAAGTGCGATTTCACAATCTCAGCACTCGAGATTGCCACTAAATCGCGGTTCTCTTTTTCATGGTATGCGAGCTTGATCACCGTGAATGGCTCGAGCGCCGCGCCGAAGCGGCTCTTCATTCGACGGGCGCCCTTGGCCACGCCGCGGACAAGGCCGGCAGCGCGCGTCAAACAAACAACGATTCGATCGGATTCAGCGAGATTGTAGGTGCGCAGCACGATTGCGTCTGTTGTTACTAACCGCATATCCGCCACCTAACCTATTCGATGAAGGTTTAACGAAAGGGGAGAAAATAGAGGACCCATCCCAGGATAAACGCGATGACGAGGAACTCGCCAAAGACCTTCAAGCCATAGATGAGCTTTTGTCGATCCGTCCCCTTGGCAACGGTGCCGAACACAACACCGGTCAATACCGCAAAGAAGGCCATCCAGAGAACGTGCCTCATTGTTTCCTCCCCGCGGCAATATCAAACGCATCCAGCATGGCGAGGTAATTCAACAACCCGGCAACCAGCAGAAATGTATTCCCATACTCATAG
>DATISD010000296.1:0-13960 GCA_035469005.1 Pyrinomonadaceae bacterium
CGCGCGTCGCGCTGATGCCTGATTCAGTCAAAAAGCTGGTCGTCGCGAAAGCATCCGTCTTCGTTGAAAGTGGCGCTGGTCTGGGCGCCGCGCGTACTGACGATGATTACCGCGAGGCAGGCGCAACCGTCGTCGCCGATCGAAATGAGTTACTCAGGGCTGCTGACATTCTCGTCGGCATCAACCGGCCTTCAACCGACGATTTCAAACGACTAAAGAAGGGCGCAGTCGTGCTCAGCTTTCTGCGTCCGCTCGACGAACCCCGAGAATTGGTTCCGGCCCTGGAACAGGGCCTGACGACTTTCTCCATGGAGTTGGTGCCGCGCATCACGCGCGCGCAGGCGATGGACGCGCTTTCGTCGATGGCCACCGTCGCCGGCTACAAAGCCGTCCTGCTGGGCGCCGATCGAATCCCGCGCATGTTTCCCTTGCTGATGACGGCCGCAGGCACGGTGCCGCCCGCACGCGTTTTGGTTTTGGGCGCAGGCGTCGCGGGCTTGCAGGCGATCGCCACGGCGCGACGTTTAGGTGCAGTGGTTGAAGCTTATGACGTACGCGCCGCCGCCGGTGAACAGGTGCGTTCGCTGGGCGCAACTTTTCTCGAAGTCGATCTCGGCGGCATTCAAACGGAAGACAAAGGCGGCTACGCCGTCGAACTTTCAGAAGAAGCTCTGAAACGTGGCCGCGATTTGGTCGCCGAACATGCGAAGACCGCCGACGTGATCATCACGACCGCGCAAGTGCCGGGACGTCGCGCGCCTTTGTTGATGGATGAGGCGGCAGTTAATGGCATGAAGCGTGGCTCGATCGTAATCGACCTCGCCGGTTCCACTGGCGGTAACGTCATCGGCAGCAAGCCGGATGAAATTGTTGAGCGCGACGGTATCACGATCATGTCGCCAACCAACTTACCGGCGACCGTGCCCGTTCACGCCAGCCAACTCTATTCTCGCAACGTCACATCATTTCTGAATCTGCTGATCAAAGACGGCGAACTGCATCTCGACATGAACGACGACGTAGTCGGCCCTTCGTGTGTGACGCATGAAGGCAAGTGGATGAATCAACGGGTTGCCGCCGCCATGGGCGCGGCGTGATGATCGAAGGAGCACAAATGACTCTGTTCAGCATCATCAATATCTTTTTGTTGGAAACGAGCGGCGCTATGACGGGCACCGCGGTAATCGCGGCGCTTTATGTTTTCGCGCTGGCGGCGTTTCTCGGTTATCAGGTTATCTCGCGCGTGCCGCCGCTCTTGCACACACCTTTGATGTCGGCGACCAACGCGATCTCGGGTATCTCGCTGGTCGGATCGATAGTGATTGCCGGCGGCACGGGCCCGCATCACAGCAAAGTAGCGATGATCCTTGGCTTCATCGCCGTAGTTTGTTCGACGACAAACGTGGTCGGCGGATTCGTGATTACGGATCGCATGTTGAGAATGTTCAAGCGGAAGAAGTAATCCACAGATTTCGCAGATTACACAGAAGGAAACTTGAGCCACAAAAAGGCAGAAAAGACACAAACTGAAGTCAAAAGAACCGGACGCAAGATCTTCTTCAAACCGGTTCCGGTAAGAGTTTTCCTTTTGAGCCTTTTGTGCCTCTTTATGGCTGCTATTTCTTATCGGTGAAATCTGCGTAATCTGCGGACCGAATCAAGATGCACTGGCAAACCTACTTCATCGAATTTAGCTACCTGCTCGCTTCAATCCTTTTCATCCTTGGATTGAAGGGCTTAAGCCATCCCGAAACCGCGAAACGCGGGATGCACATGGCCGAGTTCGGCATGCTGATGGCCATCATCGGCACGCTGATGCACTTCGAGATTGTCAGCTACACCTGGATCATCGTCGGCCTCCTGTTGGGTTCAACTCTGGGCGCGGCTATGGGCGTCTGGGTGCCGATGACTGCGATGCCGCAACGAACCGCTTTGTCCCACGCCTTCGGCGCCTTCGCGGCGGCACTGGTCGGCATCGCCGAGTACTACAGCTACACGCACGGCTTCAAACCTCTCGCCGATCTGGATCATGTGAAGATGGGCGCGATGGGATTCGAGATCATGCTCGGATCGCTGACGACGACTGGGAGCTTAATCGCGTTCGGAAAGTTGCAAGGAATTGTTCCGGGACAACCGCTCATCTATCGTGGCCAGAACATCTTCAATATGTCTTTGCTGGCGGTTACGATAGGCCTGTTTATCTACCTCATCTTCGTGCCCACGGCGGTCATTCCCTTTTACATCATGCTGGCACTGGCATTCGTGTTTGGCGTGCTGCTGGTCCTGCCGATTGGTTCGGCGGACATGCCCGTCGTGATGTCGCTCTTGAATTCTTACGCCGGGCTGGCTTCGGCGGCGACGGGATTTGTACTCGGCAATAACGTGCTGATCATTGCGGGCACGCTCGACGGATTTTCCGGATTCATTCTTTCTATCCTCATGTGCCGCGCGATGAATCGTTCGATCACCAACGTCTTGTTCGGCGCATTCGGCAGCGCCGCCACGGCGACGGCCGCCGCTGGTGAACAGGGGGTAATGCGTGAAGTCGGACTCGAAGACATCGCCGTGCAAATGGCGTATGCGAGCAAAGTCATCTTTGTGCCGGGTTACGGTTTGGCGACTGCCCAGGCCCAACACGCCGTGCGTGAGCTGGCGAGTGTCCTCGAGAGCCGCGGAGTCACGGTGAAATACGGAATTCATCCTGTCGCCGGGCGCATGCCCGGCCACATGAACGTGCTGCTCGCGGAAGCCAACGTTCCCTATTCGCAGTTGTATGAGCTGGAACAGATCAATCCTGAATTCCCCACCACTGATGTAGCCGTCGTAATCGGCGCCAATGACGTCGTCAATCCCGATGCGCGTGACAATCCATCCAGCCCGATTGCCGGCATGCCCATCCTCGAAGTGGACCACGCAAAATCAGTTGTCGTCCTCAAGCGTGGCCAGGGTAAAGGTTTCTCTGGCCTCGAAAATCCTTTATTCTTCAAGCCGGTGACCGGAATGCTTTACGGCGACGCGAAAGACACGCTTACCAAGTTGGTGGGCGCCGTGCAGCACGCGTAACCAAATCGCCGCGCCACTCGTATTACCAAATCACGAACTATTAATGATGATGAAGAAACTAAAACTCTATTCACTCACCCTGCTTCTGGCCGTTTCGCTCTCACAACCGGTTGCGTTCGCGCAGCGACGCGATGTCAAAGTAAAGGTAACAACTACGGCGGCGCTGCTCGCCGCTCGTGGCGGGGACACGATCTCGGCCGCGCAGCTAAGAAGCTATCTTTCATTTATCGCGTCCGACGAAATGGAGGGCCGCGACACGCCGTCGCGGGGCCTGGACACAGTCGCGAAGTTTATCGCGCTCAATCTTGGGCGCTGGGGCTTCAAACCTTACGGCGACGACGGTACGTTCTTTCAGAAGATTGCCTTGCGTCGTGAGGCGGTTGACCCTTCGAAATCAATTGCCGAAATCAACGGACAGAAATTCTCAATTGGGGAAGACTTCCTTCCCAACGCCGTTGGGGCGACACTTACCGGCCCATTGGTTTTCTCAGGTAATGGCTGGGTCATCAAGACGAAGAACCTCGACCCGTATCAGGGCGTCGACGTGAAGGACAAAATCATCGTGGTCGTGGGCAGTGGCCAGGGATTTCCGCGGGGAGTGACGCGCGCAGATCTCGCCGGCAAAATGGGCGAGGACTGGAGCAGCCCGTCCGTCTATGCACAGCAGCACGGAGCCAAAGGCGTGCTGGTAATTGCCGATACGCAAGCTTTGCAGAATTGGGAACCGCTACGTCAGCGCAGTGCGCAGCCTGCACGCGCGTTTGTTGAGAAGTTCACCACCCAAACTCCGGCGACGGGCATGCCATCGATCCTGATGTCTTCGAAGATGGCCACCGCTTTATTCGCCGGCGAGAAGTTCGATGCGGCGACCTTAGTCAGTCGGGCTGAGAGTGGGGATCAAGTTCCTGCGTTCGATCTCAGCGCCGGTAAGACCGTCGCGATTACTGTGGTCGTAAAGAGCGAAAGGCCTACGACCCAGAATGTCGTCGCGGTTTGGGAAGGCAGTGACCCGGTTTTGAAAAACGAATACGTCGCCGTAGGCGCGCACTACGATCACGTCGGCATCTGCGCGCCCGGAACCGCCGATGCAATTTGTAACGGCGCGGACGACGACGGTTCAGGCACAACCGCGCTGTTGGGAATGGCTGAGGCGCTTTCACGTGCCAGGCAAAGGCCAAAACGATCCGTGCTGTTCGTTTGGCATTGCGGCGAGGAGAAAGGTCTTTGGGGTTCGCGCTATTTCACCGAGTACCCAACCGTGCCACTCGATAAGATCGTCACTCAGCTCAACATCGACATGATTGGCCGCAGCAAGAAAGCCGGCGACACGAATGCGCGCAACAAGGATTTGTCGGGTCCCGATTCGATTTATGTTATTGGATCCACAATGATGAGCACAGAACTTGGAGCGTTAAGTCAGCAGGTCAACAAGTCTTTTCTTAATCTAACCTATGACGTGAAATACGACGATCCTGCGGATCCAAACCGCTTCTTCTTTCGCAGCGATCACTTCAACTACGCCCGCAAAGGAATCCCGATTATTTTCTTCTTTGACGGCGTTCACGAGGACTATCACCGTCCCGGCGATGAGCCGCAAAAGATCGATTACGAAAAGATGGAGAAAGTTGTGCGCACGATTTACATGACGCTGTGGGAGGTCGCCAGCCTGAAGGAGCGCCCGAAAGTTGATAAGCCTTTGCCGGCGCAGTTGACGCAGGGACGTGGAGAGTAAACAGCCAGAGATTGTTTCACCCCACGCAAGTCAATCCCGATGCGGCTACGAAATATGTGCTGCTAGTTTCGCCGCGATCGCTTGCTTCGGAACCGCGCCCACGATCTGATCAACCACCTTTCCATTCTTGAAGATCAGCATCGTAGGAATGCTGCGGATACCGAACTGCTGTGAGATGCCCGGGTTTTCATCCACATTCAATTTGGCAATCTTGTACCGGCCGTTCGATTCCGCCGCGAGCTGATCGAGCACTGGCGCGATCATCCGGCACGGCCCACACCATTCGGCCCAGGCATCGACTAAAACCGGACGGGCCGCCGAGGCCGCGACGACATCCTGCGCAAACGTCGCGTCGGTTACGACTTGCGGTTTCCCTCCATCAGCAGCACTGAGGTTCGCGCCACATTTACCGCAGACAGCCTTGTGCAGATCCGCTAGCCATTCTTCGACGCGGTTCTTTGTGCCACATTTCGGACAAGTTTGGATTGCCATCGACGTCTCCACTCATTGGGACGAATCAAACAGATAAGCGCCGCTACACACCGCTCGCACTGCTTCGACCCAGATACTTACGAAAATGTTCCAGCACTCTTCGCCACGCATCGGCGGAGGCTTCTGCGTCGTAAACCTGCGGTCGAGTGTCATTAAAAAACGCGTGCTCGGCGTCGTAGCTAACGACTTCCACCGGCAAATCATATTTCTTCGCAACTTTCTTCAACCCGTTTACTTTCTGAGGATTGATCCAGGCGTCGCGCTCGCCCGCGATAAATAACGTCGGCACCTTCAGCTTCTTCAAGACATCTTCTTCGGGAATATCACCATAGAAAGGCGCCGCAGCTTTCAGTTCCGGCATCTGGCAGGCAGCGCGCAGAGCAAAGGTTCCACCCATGCAGAACCCGATGATCGCGAAGCGGTCGACTTTATAAGTTTCTTTGACCGCGTCGATTGCGTTCCGAATCGTTTCCATGCCGTCTTCGATTCGGAGTGCCTGCATTAATGCGGATGCTTCGTCCTTATCAGCGGCGACGCGGCCGCGATACAGATCAGGCGCGACACACAAGTAACCTTCGTTCGCGAACCGGCCGGCGAGATCGCGAATATGTTCGTTGATGCCCCAGTATTCCTGCACCAGCATCACGGCGGCGGACACACTCTCATGAGGCCGCGCGACGTAGGCAGTGGTTGGGCCCTGCGATGTAGTTAAATTCAGAGATTCGGCGTTCATTAATTTCTCCTTAAGCTAATGCAGTCGCGAAGTATGCTGGTTCATTGCCTTCCTTCCACTTGATGTTGCAGCCGATGCTCGCGCGTTGATCCGGATTGACGGCCCGATCATTCAAGACGGCGTCGAGGGCTGCGCGCAAATCTTTTCCGGTGACCGGAACTCCACTCTCGGGCCGGCTGTCATCGAGCTGGCCGCGATAAGCCAGCTTCCGTGATCGATCGAACAAAAAGAAGTCGGGCGTGCAGGCGGCGGAGTAGGCTTTGGCTACCGATTGACTCTCGTCGTAAAGAAACGGAAACGCGAAGCCCAGCTGCTCGGCCATCTCTTTCAAACTCTGAGGCGCGTCTTCGGAAAACTCTGTGGCGTCGTTGGCGCTGATCGCGACAATGCCAACATCTTTGTTTGCATAATCCCGTCCCAGCCGCGCGAGCTCTTTTTCGACATGCTTCACGAACGGACAATGCCGGCAAATGAACATCACGAGCAGCGCTTTGCTATTTGCAAAATCTCTTAGCGCCATCGTTTTGCCGGAAACCGTGTCCGGAAGAGTGAAATCCGGCGCGGAAGTTCCCAAATCCAACATCGTGGACAATGTTCTAGCCATCACAGGGACTCCTTGATTTGTGCGAATGATTTTCACACTGATATTAGCTCATGACAACCCGAGAGGTATTCGACGTTATTACAAATCTGTAAAATGAGGGTGTGTTCGCGTTTGTCCTACTGCTGTTCATAACCACACGATTTGCCACTCAAGCTCCGGATAATCAAACGGTTATTCCTCCGGGCCAGATCGTCGAGCGCGTTGTTTGCGCTCGCGACCCGAACCAAACTTATGCGTTGTATCTGCCTTCGAACTATGTGAGCAGCCGAACGTGGCCAGTCCTCTATGCCTTTGATCCCGGCGCGCGGGGCAAGATTCCGATCGAGCACTTTAAGGAAGCTGCAGAGAGGTTCGGCTGGATCATTGTTGGCTCGAACAATTCGCGAAATGGAAGCGTGCAATCGTCGATTGAGGCCTGGAATGCCATCACCCGCGACACAACCGAACGATTCTCGATCAACGACGGCCGTGCTTACGCGGCGGGCTTCTCCGGGGGCGCGCGCATGGCGCTTATGCTGGCTACTCAATGCAAGGATTGCCTCGCCGGCGTGATTGCCAGCGGCGCGGGATTTCCGGAAGGCATTGAACCCGCGGCAACAATGCACTTTGCGCTCTTCAGCACCGCCGGCACGGAAGATTTCAATTTTGCTGAGGTGAAGTCGCTCGACGAGAAGCTTACGCGAGCTGGGATAACTCACCAGATTGAAATATTTGAAGGGCGACATGAATGGCCGCCTGCGTCAGTTGCTGTCAATGCACTCGCCTGGATGGAATTGAAGGCCTTCAAGCCAGACGCGGGCCAACTCCCCTCTGGGCTTACCGAATGGTGGAACTCGAGATTGAAGGCCGCACGGGAACTCGAAGACGCGAAAAAGGTTTATGACGCGTATCAGGTGTATGCGGAATTGATTTCCGCCTTCAAAGGACTTCGCGATGTCGTCGAACTGGAGAATAAGGTAAACGAGTTGCGGAACTCTCATGAGGTGCGAGACGCGATCCGCGACGAGCAACAGCAGATCAGGAAGCAAAGAGAGCTTGAAGGTCAGGTCATGGGTCTGGTTGCCGCATCTGAGCGCGTGACACTTCAGGGTGATAACGCGAGCTCAAATCGCACCAGTCAAACGAATGACGATGGCCTCGATGCAGGGACCCGCTTGCAGGGAATCCTGAACGAACTCCGTCGCCAGTCCAAGGCTGAACAAGATTCAGCAAGTCGTCGCGTCGCTCGCCGGGTGATGAGCGGTCAATATATCGGCTTATTCGAACGTGGCTCGAACTATTTGCAGAATCAGAAGCGTTATGACGAGGCTATTCGCTTCTTTACGCTGGCAACTGAGGTTGATCCGGAACGCCCCGGGGCTTTCTATTACCTGGCGTGGGCTTACAACTCGAAAGGCGACAGGAAGAAATCGCTGAAAGCACTGCAAACGGCCGTTGACAAAGGCTTTTCCGACGCGGCTGCGCTGGAGAGTAACAAAGCATTCGACTCGCTGCGTGACGATCCGCAATTCCAAAAGATTATTGGCACTTTGAAAGTCAGACGCTGATTGCTTTGTCTCAGCAGTTCATTAACACTCTTTTTGATTCAAATGGGACCACTCAGAAGTGGACTGGAGCGCAAGCGTCGTCGCTTGCCAAGGCTTGCGACCTTCGACGATTGCCTGGATGTGTGTCGGCCTCGACTGATCATCCTTTCATCAACTTGTTCGAACGTTTGAGGGCCGTCAGGCCCGACATCTTTGTAGTAACCAACAGAGCAGAAATCTCTGAAAGGCCCGTAGGGCCGCCATCATTTATCCAGTTTCTACAAATATGCGGGGGCCCGGCGACCGAGACGGTCGCGCTCCAGTCTGATGCCGAAACGATAAGTCAACTGTGATATAAATCTGCGGTCTTTCGGCTAATCAACAATCAACTTAGAGGAAACCAATGAAAGTTGTTTCAATCCTGCTGGGAGTAATGTTAATCGCCCTCACTCCGTCGCCTGGCCCTGCCGATCCGGCCACGCTCGTCTTTCTCAACGGCAACATTTACACCGCGAATGCGACGCGTGCGCACGCCGAAGCCATAGCGGTCAAGGACGATCGTATTGTTTTCGTCGGCTCGAACGCGGACGCGAAAAAATTTCAGGGCGCTAACACTCGAACCGTCGATTTGCATGGCGCGACGGTGGTACCGGGCCTCACGGACGCGCATTACCATTTCATAGGCGTAGGCCAGCGCGAGATGAATCTGAACCTCGAAGGCATCACCAACCTCGAAGATTTTCTCGTCAAAGTAAAAGCGCGAGTCGATCAGGCTAAGCCAGGCGAATGGGTAACGGGGCGCGGTTGGATTGAGACGTTCTGGAAGCCGCCGGTGTTTCCGACGCGTTGGGACCTCGACAAAATCTCGCCGAACAACCCGGTGTTTCTCACGCGGGCGGACGGGCATGGCGCCGTCGCCAACAGTGCTGCGCTAACACTCGGCAACGTTACGAAAGACACAAAGGATCCTTTCGGCGGACAAATACTGCGCGACAAAGAAACGGGCGAGCCGGTGGGCATGCTGCTCGACACCGCCCAGGGTTTGGTCACGCGCAATGTACCGCCGCGCAGCGAAGGCGATACCGATCAGGCAATCGTTCTGGCCAACAAGCGCAGCATCGAACTTGGCTGGACGCAGGTGCAGGATCCCGGCGGCAGTTACGACGACGTCGAGCATTACCAAAAACTTTATGGCGAAGGAAAACTGAAAATCCGGATTTACAAAGCGGTATATGGGCCAGGCACGCCAGCGCAGAGGCTCTTGCGTGAAGGACCGATCATCGAGGCCTTTGGCCATCGCCTTAACGTGCGTGCAATCAAAGTCGTTTCCGACGGCGCACTCGGTTCGCGTGGGGCCGCGTTGCTTGCACCTTACAGCGATGCGCCGGACAGCAAAGGCTTCCTGCGGGTGAAAGACGAAGAGCTCATGCCGATGCTGAAAGAGGCGCTGCAAAAAGGGATTCAGGTTGAGACGCACGCGATCGGAGATTACGCCAATCGTTTTACGCTTGATGAGTATGAAAAGGCCTTAAGCGCGGTGCCAAAATCAGAGCGCAAAATCGCGGAGCCGCGTTGGCGTATCGAGCACTCACAGATCGTTAATCCGGTGGACATTCCGCGTTTTGCCAAACTGGGAATTATTCCGTCGATGCAGCCTTCGCACGCGATTGGCGACCTGCACTTCGCGCCCAGTCGCCTGGGGATGGAACGTTTGAAAGGCGCCTATGCCTGGAACAGTTTTATCAAGTCAGGGGTAATTATTCCCGGAGGATCAGATGCGCCGGTTGAACGTGGCGAACCGATGATTGAGTTTTATGCCGCGGTGGCCCGCAAAGACATTCGCGGATTTTCCGGCGATGGCTGGCACCCGGAAGAAAAGGTTACGCGTGAAGAAGCTTTGAAGATGTTCACCATCTGGCCGGCCTACGTAGCGTTCGAAGAAAACCTCCGCGGCTCGATCGAAGTTGGTAAACTAGCTGATCTGACGGTGTTATCAGCCGACATCATGAAGATTCCCGAGATGGAAATTCTCAAGACGCGGTGCGTGATGACGGTGATTGGCGGCGAGATTATTTATGAATCCGCACCGGGATCAGCCGGGCTCGAGACAGACTTTAGCCTGCTGCCGGCGACAGATCTCTGGTGGCGAAGTGATGTTGATGACGAGTGAAAAGACGAGCCCACTGACGCAGACTACTTGCGCGGTCATCCCCTGGCTGAATTAGACTGAACCTAAGAAGGTCTCAACCAAGGAAGCACCGACATCAATCCAATCACCTTTAAAATCCTAATCAGTCTGGCCATCATCGTCATTGCGACGGTGCATGGTTATGGCGCGGCCTGGCTGGCCATCTGGATGCTCTTTCATCCTTATCGTCCCGTGAAATTTCTTGGGCTGACGATTTGGCCACAGGGAATGATTCCTCGCCACCGCGCGCGGCTTGCTCAATCAATCGGCAATGCGGTCGGAAACGAACTGGTTTCGCAGGACACCGTCTTCGATGCGCTGTTTGAAACCGGATTTTTCCAGCGCAAAGTCGAAAGCTTTGTCACTTCATACACCCAGGAGATGCTCTCAACCGCGTATCCGTCGCTGCTTGATGCCATACCTCGCGAAGCGCGGGCACCGGTGCTGGACACTATTTCCGCGCTGCAGATACGGCTGGCCGAACACATCGCCTCAGTGTTGAAGAGCGATCAGACCGCCCAGGCGATCGAAACTTTTGTCGATCGTCAAATCGATAAGTTGCTCGAGCGACGATTGAACGAAACCATCAGCGAAGAGACGTTCGCGCTGGTGCTGAACTTTGCCGAAGAACGCTACCAGGCTTTTGTCAGCGCCGAACAATTCGAGGCGAAAGTCACCTCGTTCATCAGCGATCGCATCGACGACCTGGCCCGCACTGATGCGACTTTGGCCGAGATGTTTTCGCCGGAAACTGTCGCCCTGATCAAAGAGCGCATCGACCAGCAGGTGCCGCCCATCGTTCATCACCTCGCCGACATTGCCGCGAGCCAGAGCACCCGCCAGCGGATTGGTGCGCTGATCAAACGCGAGGTTGACGAATATTACGATCGACTTTCGTTCATCAAGAAGATCTTCATCTCTCGCGAGCGAATCTATTACGAGATCAATGACCTGGTGAACAACAATCTGCCGAAGCGGGTTGAGGAATATCTGCGCGGCGAGGCGTTCGCGCAGGATGCGACCTCGTTTCTGAACGAGACGGTTGACACGTTTATGCAGCGTCCGCTGAAGGATCTGGTGGGGCAAATTCCTTCTGATAATTTCGCTTCGATCAAGCAACAGGCCGCTGCGCGATTCATAGCCATGTTGCGAACGCCCGAACTGGCCGGCTCTATCAACGCTTATCTGATTGACGCGCTCGGACGCTTACAGCCGCGCCCGCTGCGCGAGCTGCTCGAGACGATCAACCCCGATTCAGCCGCGCGCGTAAAGGCGTTTCTGACCAGGAGTCTGCTCACGGTGCTGGGACGTGACGACACTGCGCGTACCATCAATTCAATTCTGAGTTCTCAGATCGAAAAATTTCTCGTGGCGCCGATCGGCCGGCTGGCCGATCACATGCCGGCCGGCGCAATCGAGAAAGCTTCATCTGCGCTGACGGAAAAAATCGTCATCGCCGCTCGCGAGCGTCTCCCGGCTGCGATTGCCGAGTTTGACGTCGGTGGCCTGGTGCGACAAAAGGTCTCGGATTATCCACTCGCGAAATTGGAAGCGCTGGTGTTGTCAGTAGCGCAGCATCACTTGAAAACGATCGAATTGTTCGGAGCGATCATCGGACTTTGGATCGGGGTGGGGCAGGCAATTTATTTTTGGTTTACGTACGTGCCGAAGTGATCATCGTAGCCCAAGCTGTCAGCTTGCGCGCAAACTACCAGTTTGCGCTACAATAATTTTCCTGTTGACAATCCGCTAATTAGATAATAAACATTTGTGTCGATTTTGAAAGGAGTCATTCACGAATGACCTACGTCGTTACTGAACCGTGCGTTGATTGTAAATACACCGACTGCGCCGCGGTTTGTCCTGTAGAAGCTTTCCACGAATTGCCTGACCGTCTTTATATTAACGCCGATACCTGCATCGATTGCGACGCGTGCGTTCCTGAATGTCCCGTCGAAGCGATCTTCGCCGACAACAACGTGCCTGAGGATCAGGCCCACTGGACCCAAATCAATATCGACGAAGCCCCGAACTATCCGGTCATCAGCCAGAAGATTCCGGCGCTGTTCGGTCCGAACTGCAAGGGCCAGCCTGAAGGGTGACGTGAGTTAACTAACCGACGGGATCAAATCTCATCGAGGGCCTTCATTTCAAAGTCATTCAAGACTTGTTGCGCATCTAACGACGCGAACTCGGTGACTTGCCGCTCGAGAGCTTGCCGCGCGACCGTTGCGTCTACCGGGTCGCGCAGCAACGCCGCCAAAAGCGACGTGGGCAACTGGGTGAGAGCTTCCTGGGCTAGAGCGCGTACCACTACATTGTTGGCCCGGCCCAACTCCGCCATTTCGCTGGGGGCGAGACGCTCGGTTAACAGTCCAGCCAGCGCATCAACCCTCGCATAATCCTTTCGCTGGTGCGCGCGTTCAATCAATTGAGCAAAAATTTCGGCTGATTGGGTTTGCTGACTTAGAACGTTGGCGCAGGCGTCTGCGAGTCGCCGCGCCTGGCGGGCGCCGTCCCGGCCTGAAGCCTGCTCAACTTGTCCGGCGTGCTCGTCCAGCGCGGCCAAAAGTTGGCTTACTTCCTGGTCTGCACGCGGATCGTACGGCGTCGCCCGCTGCACCTGGGCTGAGCCGGCGGCCGACGATTGCCAGGCTCGCTCAACCAGATTTCGTGTGGTCGTCCGCAAATGGTTCCAAACATTCGCGACTCGCGGTCCAAAATCTTCAATCATCATCTAAGACTTATTCGTTCTTACGGCTCAGTTAATCTCGGCAAATCGCCTTCGCGAGGATTGTACTACATGCGCTACTAGAAATCTGACAATGCTGCTAAGCTTAGGCAATTCTGCGCCGGTATTACGGTGCGTATTTCAATCCTTGAGGAAATAAGTGATGCCGATCAGCGAGCAATTATTAGAGATTTTGGTTTGTCCGGCCTGCCGCGCGAAGGTGGAGTTGAAGTCCGATGGCAGTGGTTTGAAGTGCGTCGAGTGCAAGCGGGTTTATCCGATCCGCGACGACATTCCCGTGATGCTAATCGACGAAGCCAAAATCGAAGATGAATAGGTACGCACGCCTCCGGCGTGCTGTCTGCAAGTCCAAATGCACGCCAGAGGCGTGCGTACCACATACAGATGAACAGCCTGCGGCAAATAATTGAGTCGTCACCGAGCGTTCGCCACCTGGGAGTTGCCGGCGCGACGGAAGATGCCGCGCCGCAGCCATTGGCGCCTCCGCGTTGGGACTGGTCCGGCATTCGCAGCGTGCTGGTCATTCGTTTGCGCTCGATAGGAGATACGGTGCTGGCCACGCCTGCGCTCGTGACGCTGCGCCGATTTTTGCCGCACGCGCAGATTCATATTCTTTTAGAAGACTGGGTCGCACCGGTACTCGAAAGATCACCGCTGGTCGATCGCGTCATTACGATTCCGAAACAGAGCAATACTGCACGCGCGCGACTTGCTCGGGACCTTCATCGCACAAAATATGACGTCGTTTACAATTTGCACGGTGGCACTACCGCCACGTTTCTGACGCGCGCCACCGGTGCGCCACACCGGGTTGGGTTTGTGCATTATCAATACGCGCGCCTGCACAATCACGTCGCGCCGTCAGCGCAG
>DATISD010000297.1:0-2062 GCA_035469005.1 Pyrinomonadaceae bacterium
CTAATTAGGGAGGATTGCTCTCATGGTTGTTCGACTCCTGCTGACTGGTTTTCTCATCGTCTCAGTCCTGTGCTCGGCCATAGCGCAACAGCCGCAGTCATCGCCCCCGCCGCAAAAGTCCGCGACCACGCAGCAGCAAACGCCACCGGAGGTCGATGCGCAGGATGTAGTACGAATAACCACCAATCTTGTGCAGATCGATGCTGTCGTCACCAGGGACGGCAAACACGTGACCGATTTGAAGCCGGAAGAGTTTGAACTGTTCGAGGACGGCCACCCGCAGGCGATTACGAATTTTTCTTACATCTCAAACGTCCCAACCGAGTCATCGACGAATGTCTCGAAACCATCGCCGTCCAATTACAAAGATAAGACAGCGCCGCCGGTGCTTCCGGCCGTGGCGCGTCCGCAGGACGTCAGGCGCACAGTCGCTCTGGTCGTCGATGATTTGGGGATGTCTTTTCAGAGTGTTTCGCTGGCGCGCAGCCAGGCCCGCAAGTTCATCAACGAACAACTTCAACCAAATGACCTCGTGGCAATCATTCACACTTCGGGAGAAGTCGGCGCGTTGCAACAATTCACCGCCGACCGGCGAATGATCTACAACGCCATTGACCGTCTGCGCTGGTATCCGTGCAGCCGCGCCGGAGTTCATGTGTTTGCGCCCGTGGGCACACCGACAGCAGGAGTCGACGCCCCGTGTGGAGGTGCGCGGAATATCAGAAGCACATTGCAAGCGCTCAAGTTTATTGTTGAGGGGATGCGCGACTTGCCGGGACGCAAATCGCTGGTGCTGCTTTCGGATCAACTTCCGATAGAAACGCAGGAGCCGGCGACGAACGTTTTAACTCCGGGCGATGGCGACCTCTCGGATGTCAGAACGGACTACACCGGGCAGTTGAAAAAGGTAGCCGAACTGGCGATTCGCTCCTCGGTGGTGATTTACGCGGTGGATACGCGAGGGCTGGCCTATACCGGACTCACTGCGGCAGATAATTTCCGAGCCATCGACCTCAAGGAAATGAGTTCGAGAGTTAGCGCCCGAGATTTGACCGACAGAATGAACTCAACGATGAGCGCCCGGTCGATGTCCATGATTACCGGCCGCGAAGGGGCTGATTTGATTGCCCGGCAGACAGGCGGCTTTCTGGTTCGCAATTCCAACGATTTTAAGCTGAAAGAGATAGCCGACGATCAGAAAGGCTATTACCTTCTGGCGTATCGACCTACCGACGAAACCTTCAATCGAAAATTCCATCATATAAAGGTGACTGTAAAACGACGCGGCCTAACTGTCCGGACGAGAACGGGCTTTTTTGGGTTAGACGCCCCGAAACTCGACGCCAGCGAACTCACCGCCAATGATCAAATGAAAAGGGCGCTCATGTCGCCGTTCGGGGCCAGCGCGATTACAGTGCGGCTGACTAATATGTTTACAAATTTTGACTCCGGCTCGCTGCTGCGCTCACTGCTTTACATCAGCGCGCAGGACCTGGTGTTTGTCGACGAACCTGACGGTTTCCACACCGCGACTTTTGATTTGGGAATTATTCTTTTCGGCGATAACGGCCGGGTTAACGATCTTCAGAGCCGGGCTGTGACTTTGCGACTGCGAGACGACGCTTATCAGAGTGCGCTTCGGAACGGGATCGTTTACAGCCTGGATACGCCTTTGAAACAGGCGGGCGCGCTTCAATTCCGCATTGCAATTCGTGATCAGAAATCTTCGCGGATTGGCAGCGCTGGACAATTCGTCCAAATACCAAACCTCTCGGATGGTCGGCTTGCGCTTTCGGGGATCGTGGTTACAAAGGAGGCAGATAAATCCGGCCGCGGCACTCCCGCGCCGCCGGACACTCAAGATGCCATCAGTTCAGGTCCCGCGGTCCGACAATTTCGCGCCGGTAACAGCATTATTTTCGCGTATTCCATTTATAACGCGCAGCTAGACCCTGCGACGCGCCTTCCCCAATTGACTACCCAAACCCGGATCTTTCGTGATGGCAAAGCTGTTTACACAGGTAGCCCGACTCCGGTTGAAGTCGACTCTCAATCGGATCTC
>DATISD010000298.1:0-1870 GCA_035469005.1 Pyrinomonadaceae bacterium
TACTGTCGGTGGTCCCTTTCACAGTTGCAGCGTCCATGCAAACCGATACTTCCAGCGCAACGTTTTGGGCCAAATTCAAAGCGGCAGTGATCAAAGGCGATAAAGAAAGCGTCGCCGCTATGACACAGTTCCCTATCGCAATGCCTTATGGCCAGGCCGCGGTGCGAACAAAGGCGCAGCTGCTCAAACGTTATCGCCAGGTCTTCAACAGCGAGGCCAACGCGGCCAAGTGTTTTGCTGACGCCAAACCCGAAACCGACCCGGCGCGCCCGAAAGAGTTCACCATTGGTTGTGATAACGGGTCGGGCGAAAAAGTAGTGATTTACGCCTTCTCGCTGACGAAGACAGGCTGGAAGTTCAAGTCGCTGGATAATATTAACGAGTAGGGTGCAGCAAAACCGTCACTGCGGCTCGATTGCCATCCTCAACACGTCCGACATAGGAATGCGTTCGATCTTCCCTGTCTTCAGGATAATGACAATTGCGCTGCCTTCAATGACCACTCGCCGGACAGTCGACATTGGCCGATCGATTCTCGTTCCGTCCTTTTGTTCAACGATTAAGCGCGCACCCAGCGAAGCCACCGGAGTCTTCGGCTTTTCAGCAGGCGGACTTGTCTCGGCAGGTTTTTCCGAAACGCCAGGCTTCTCTTCGGCTGGCGGTAAAATTTCAGTTTTCCCGGCTTCGCTTTCCGTTTTTGCCGGTGCACTCTTCTTTGCTGAAGTTGCCGGCTTTGATGGCGCGGGACGCGTTCCGCGGCGCGGCGGCGGTCGACTGGTTGTTCGCCGCGAAGAATTTGAAGTCGTCTTCTTCACCGTTTCAGTCTCTGCCGGAGTTTTTTCTGCTGCTTTCTCCGGCGATGGCGACGGCTTTGCCTCCGCAGTCTCTACGTTTTCAGTTGGAGGCCGCGGGATGGTCGCGCCGACCGAACTCAAACGGTTCGCGCCTCTCTTCTCCGGCGTTTCCTCTGACTCGGCGCTCGACGCTTCGGCGACCGGAATCCCGCCGCTGAATCGCTCAAAGGTTCCGCCAAAACGAATGTGATAGGTGCCCGGCTCGTCGCTCGGAGTGCGCGCCTCAACGCGCAGAATCAAAATCTGATGCGCCCGCAGGTAAATGCCTTTGGTAACTTCGGGCGATTGCGAAGACGCGTAAACGGTCGTCTTCATCAACGGCCGAAACGTAACTGCGGTGAACACATCGATGTCGCCATTCAGGTTTCTGCTATCAATCGTGATCAGCAAATCCCCCGGACTGCCCTCAAGTGCGTAAAAGTGTCGCGTCAAACGCGGATCGCCAAGGTCGAGAGCCTTGATCTTTCCATTAATCTCGTTGGTCAGAACAGGCGTAGGCAAACTCTGATCAGACGATTGGGCTAATCCGTTTGGCGCGACAGCACACAGCCCGGCCAAGACCATCAAAACCAAGATTGAGTTTCGCAATCTGTCCGTCATTACCAGAAGCCTCTTGCCAGGGAACAATTTGATAGCGGAGAAATGAAATAGGTTGCGCATGCTGACTTCCCATGCAGGCAATCGATTTAAAGTCGATGCGTTAGATTAACAGATTTGGGTGTCGAGTTCAGCTTTAGGTTGATAATCCCCGCCCAGGATGGGTGTACTTAGGGGTCTCACGTCAGCGCAAGGCGGAGTCCGAAGGACCGTCATTAACTAGCCACGGTCGCGAGACCGTTGGTGGTCGAAACATAAATAGCCGAGCGCAGAAGGTGCAGCATTAAATTTCGCATATCACGCGATAGAGAATTGCCGGCCCTTCGGGCCTCGATTTCATCTGCAGGTTCCTGGTCCACGGCCTTACGGCCGCGGCTATTGAATGCCGCACCTTCGGCGCTGTTTAGATCATTTGCCTA
>DATISD010000299.1:0-2189 GCA_035469005.1 Pyrinomonadaceae bacterium
GTGAAACCAGGCGACGATGTGCCGAACATTGGTAACTCGCAGCAGTTCGAACAGGCGATCGCGCCCCTCAACAATCCCAACGACGTAGGCGAGCGCACCGGAATCAAGAACGGCTTCGCGGTTCCCATGTTGGTCGAGCAACGGCCTCCCCGCATTCCGGATTTTGATGAAGTGAAGGAAAAAGTGCGCAGCGCCGTGAAGGAAGAGAAAGCGAAAACTCAGCTCGAACAAAAAGCCAGGGACCTCGTCGCCAGCGCCAGGACTCCGGGCGAATTAAAAGCAGCGGCTGAAAAACTCGGGTTGGAAGCGAAGGCGGAAGCGAATTACAAGCTTAGCAGCCCTTTAGGCGACGCCGGATCGAGCGTGCTGCTTGACGACCCCTTGTACGCCGCCAAAGCGGGCGAGGTTATGCAACCCATCTTTCTTAATCAGAATTATCTCGTAATCGGAGTTAACAAGCGGACTGACGCCGATCTCACCGAATATGCCAAGCAACGGGACTCGTTGATGCAAACGGCGTTGACTGAGCGTAAGAACCAGTTGTTCGAGGATTATCTCACTTCGGTGAAGACTCGCATGGAGCAGGCGGGCAAGATCAAGATCTACAAGGACGTGCTGGCAACTATCCAGGAAGAAGAGCCCGAGGCGGCGCCACGGCGACAACCGCGCCTGCCGACCCAGTAGTCAGGAGAAGTCACGCACATCGCGAAACGGCGTCTCGGCATCGTTGAAGTTGGGCCGGTAATAGAACGGGGCGCCGTCGTACTCCTGGATCCAACCTTCTTCCAATCCGAATTCTTGCAGAGCGGAAATCGCACGCAGCCATTCACTTTCGCTGATCCGGCGCGACAGCAATGTGTAGCGCTGATTTCTCCCTGCCACATTCGTCGGATAGTACTGGGCCATCAGCGAAACGGGGACGCGTGGACTCAATTCATCACGAATCCACTCTAACGATTCACGCAAACCGCCGACGTCGTTGGGTAAAACCAGTAGGCGAATTACTAATCCACGCCGAAGTAATCCACTCTCGTCAAGGGCAAGTTCCTCGCCCGTCTGCCGGAACATCTCTCTGATAGCGGCGCGCGAGATGTCGCGATAGCTTCGCACCTTTGAATACAGGTATCCCGTTTCATCTTCCGCGTACTTCAAATCCGGCAGATAGACGTCGACGACTCCATCAAGCAGTTGCAGCACTTCGACTGAATCGTACGCGTTCGTGTTGTAAACAATCGGCAGACGCAAACCTTTTTGGGCGGCAAGCAAAATCGCTCGGGCCATCTGTGGCGCAAAGTGCGTCGGCGAAACAAAATTGATGTTGTGACAGCCGCACGCCTGCAGCTCCAAAATCATTTCGGCCAAACGCTCGTGCGTTACTTCATTCTTAATCTGTTCTTTGTGCGCTTGCGAGATCTGATAGTTCTGGCAGTAAACGCAACGCAGGTTGCAGTTTCCGAAGAAGATATTTCCCGCCCCGCGCGTGCCCGTGAGTGGCGGTTCCTCGCCAAAGTGAGGAGTGTAGGAAGAAACAATCGGCAGCCGGCCCGAGTAACAACGCGCCAGCTCGCCTTCGAGTCGATTGTTGCCACAATCGAGCGGACAGACCGTACAGCGTTTGAGCAAAGCCTCAAGTCGCTCGACGCGGCGACTCAACTCGCCCGAGGGCAAAAGGCGAAGATAAGAGGGTTCGACTTTGCGCCACTTAACACTCATCACTCATTACCATCACTTTTCTTTCTGAAATGGACGTAATGCGACTTGTGACTTTCGACCAATTCTCTGGGCACGACGCGTTTGGTTATGCGCCAGATGAAATCCATTTCCGAGTGCGTCGTGCTCAAGGCGAGGCGCGCCTCAAACACTAACAGCATACTGCCATAGAACAGGAACACGGCTCCGATTAGTCCCATCACCACCGGAATCCATGCGCCGCGAGCGCCGGTCGAAAGGCCGCGAGCATAAAAGAAGGCAACGCCGCCAATGGCCACGCTGGTCGCGACGAAAACACCAACGGCCAGGTAAAAAGTTGTGAGCGCCCGCTGCAGGAGCCGTGAGCGACTGGTTAGCTTGTCGAGCTGGTCGTAAAGCATGGCTCGCTCTTCTTCGAAGAATTCGGGCTGATCATAGTCCGGTTCATTCTAGCGATTCACCCTGATCGAGGCCAATTTGGAGCGCCGCGCTGGTACGCA
>DATISD010000300.1:0-8746 GCA_035469005.1 Pyrinomonadaceae bacterium
TCTTTGGTCCTTGATAAGGCCCAGCACCAAAACGCTGAGTACCGCAGGAACAAACGCGACCCAGAACAACGTTCTGAAGGATGAGGGACTTTCTCCCAGCCACCAAAGCAGTCCAAAAGCAATGAGCGGACCGAGAACAGCCCCAGCTTTATCAAGCGCCTTGTGCACGCCAAATGAATAACCTCGGACTTCATTGGCGGCGATAGACGCCAGCCAGGCATCACGTGGTGAACTGCGGAAACTTTTTCCCAGACGCTCGATTACACGGAAGAGACCTAGCGCGGCCACCGAATTAGCAACCAGGAGAATGATCTTCGCAGCCGTCGAAAACCCATACCCAGCAAGCGCAAAGGCTTTGCGTTTGCCAGTCTTGTCAGACAGCCAGCCAGCGAGGTAATCCAGTGATGAGGCTGAGAAGTCGGCGAAGCCCTCAACCAGACCCAGCAAAGCACTCGATGCACCGGCAACGGTTGTAAAGAAGAGCGCGAAAACCGAAAAGATCATCTCGGAACTGACATCGGTGAGGAAACTAACGAGACCGAGCTTCAGCACGTCGGGATGCACACCAAGCCAGGGGGCATCTGGTCGAACCACATTGGCTTCCGGTTCCGCCTCGTTCATCGCGGTTGCTGATTGCTACGCCTTGTCTTTAGTCTTTTTCCATTTGGCTGAGGGGATCATTTGATCACCTTCAGGTGGCCAATCACTCAGGTCAATCGCTTATTTCGATTGGGTCTTGATCCTTGAGTTCGGCCGGAGGCGAAAGGATCAAGCTGTCGTTCGGACTCAGGCCCGATACTATCTCTATTTGATCACCTTCAATCGAGTGGATGAGCACAAGCCGAGCGTCGGCCTTCGTTCCGTTCGCGATAAACAGCGTGGCCGATGTGTTGCTCCGCAAGTCAGTACCAGCGGGAAAAGCCGCGCGCGGAATCCAGAAGCTGATCGCATCGCCGGCGCGAGGCAAATGAACATTTACGGCCAACCCGGGCATCAGCCCCGAACCGCTGATCACGTCTGCCAGGTAGCCGAACGTATTGCTGGTCGCATCGGCGACCGGATCAATTCTGCGAATCCTTGCGCGCGCGATTATGAGATCGCTGTCGACGGCTGAAAGGTCGAGAATCTCAGCCGGGTGCAGCTTTCTATTTTCGTTTTGCGGCAGTTGAAATCTCACTTCGAGCGGCGAGAGTTTCGAAACTTCGAACAATTTGTCATTCTGGGCGACGCTGGAGCCGAGCGTCGCGTAACGATGGATAATTACTCCGGCGATGGGCGCGCGTACAGTGCTCTTCTCAACCTCGATTTGAGCGGCCTTCACCTTTGCCAGGCCTGTGGCCGAAGCCAGCCTTGCCTTTTCATTTTCGTGATTCGCCTGTTCGAGCCGGTATTGTGCCTGCTCCACGTTGACCATGCTGGAAACGCCGTCTTTTGCCAATCTCTGTTCACGTTCCAATTCGCTGCGTCTGAGTTTCAGCAACGCGTCGTATTGCTGCTCCTCGACTTTTAGCCGGCTGACTTCAATTTCAGCCTGGCGCAATTGGGTCTGCTGGTCATCGTCATCAAAACGGGCCAGCACCTCACCCTTCCTAATCCGCGCACCTTCGCTGCCGCTCAATTTAACGATCCGGCCGGCGCGTTCCGCTAAGGCGATCGCGGTGCCTTCGACCGATAGCGCCGCCGGAATTAACCGATCGCCGCCGCCGGTACTCGTCGATGGTTGCGCATTGAAAATATGGACTCTGAACGGCTTCCGGTTAGTTGATGAATTTGCGCTTGAACGATTGTCAGGAGCCAGTGTTTTACTGCCAGCAGTGCAGCCCGTCAGCAAGCTGCCGGCTAGCAGTAGAGTCAGCCCAAGCCTGGGTTCGACGCAACTCATCCTCTACTCTTCAGGCACCCTCAAATCTTCCAATGTGTCGTCCTTTGGTGCAACAACGTTTAGCAAGGGGAGTTTAATTTCTGAACGCTGCCGCCGTTCCTCAAGCCAATCGGCGAAGACCTGCTCTTTGATTGTCTCTCGCACAGTGTTATCGAGTTCAGCCGGATGCAGCAACTCGATCTTAATCAGGTGCCAGCCGTCGTCTAATTTGAAAGGACCTGTCACCTTTCCGGGTTGAGCACCGAAGACGGCTGGCTCCATGACCGCTTCCATGTCTGTACGCTTAACTTTGCCGGCATAACCACCAGCGGGCCGGGTGGCCGCATCAATCGAATAAGTGCGTGCCAGCAAGTGAAAGTCTGCGCCTTCTTCGGCTATTTGGGCCAGCAATTCTCTGGCAATGTCCTCGTCGGCGACTACCAGGCGCGAGATCTCCGCTTCATCAAATGAGAGTTTATTTTCGGCAAAGTGCTGTTCGATTTTGCCTGCGGTGACCGCCTCGCACAATTTTTGCCGGAGCAGGCTGCTTTCGATTACTGCTTCCCAATCTTCGAAAGTCAAACGTCTGGCAGTAAGCCACGTTGTGAGCGCCTCAGGAGAATACAACTCGCGGGCGAGACGGAAATCATCAGCGGCTTGCTGGAGTTCTTCGTCAGACACCTCGATGGCCTGACGTTCCGCCATCTGCCGAATGATCGCGCCGTCGATTGCTTCCTGTACAAACTCAAGGTTGCCATGCGCTTTCGCCGGTAGCAAAACGTCATAAACGGTGATTTCCTCGCCGTTTACTTCCAGGGCGACATATTCGGTCAAGTCTGACATGTGCGAAAATCTGAGACTCGATTCCCCTCGACGCTACTTTACGCTGGTCTCGCTCTTGAGTTTCCGAAACGGCTCAAGGAGTAAGCCCAAAATACTTTTGCGCTCGGTAACGATCTCAGCGCTAAGCGCCAGGCCGGGTCGTAAGAGCATGTTCTTGCCTTTGGCGCTGATCTCGGTTTGCCGCGGCGCTATCATGACTTTGTAGAACGAGTTCGAATCCTTGTCCGTTTGTGCATCGGGAGAAACTTCGATAACCGTTCCCTCCACAATGCCGTAGTCCTGGAAAGGAAAGGCATCGAACTTCAGCTTCACGGGCAGTCCTTTCTCGATAAAAGCGATATCTTTGTTCGGCACATGAGCCTCTACCAGTAAACGCGCACCCCGTTGCGAGATAGTTGCGATCGTCTGGCCTTCCCGCAGCACCGTTCCGGCGCTCCTTACCTCCAGGGTCGTAAGCGTGCCGGCTACAGGAGCGATGATCGGGGTGTGTTGCAATGTAAGTTGGGCGGCGGCGATCTCGCTTTGCAGCCGGGCGATGCGGTTCTGCTGTTCAAGCGTTTCGGCCACCGGCTTGTCAACCATGAACTGACGCAGCTGAGCCTGACTGGTCGTGAG
This sequence comes from Pyrinomonadaceae bacterium, assembly GCA_035469005.1. GTDB lineage: Bacteria > Acidobacteriota > Blastocatellia > Pyrinomonadales > Pyrinomonadaceae > UBA11740. Next base: position 3,320 of record DATISD010000300.1, read on the forward strand.
TTCCTCTCGCAGTTTGTTCAGGCGAGTACGCATTTCAGTCGCATCCAATTGGACAAGCGCCTGGCTGCGTTCAACCTCCTCGCCTTCACGTACAAACACATTTTGTACGACCCCAGGGCCCGCTGCCTGGACCGGCTTCACATAGCCTTCCGGCACCAGGGTGCCGCGTGATTCCGCTACGATGTCGATCTTACTCAGGGCGGCCCAGAGAAATGCCACCACTACAAAACCGATGATGACATAAATCAACCCACGAGAGGCCCACCAGGGCATTCTGGCGATCACCTCTGCGACTTCGGGCGATGTATCAAAACTTTCGGGAGGCGTGTAAGTGCGGCCCAACGCAGCGAGATCGATTGTCTCCGTCGCTGCCGAATCTTTTACTGGGGGCGTGACGCTCATGGTCTCAGCCTCGATGTGCGGATGGCGGATTGTACTACGCGTCCTGAGAACCTGTCAGGTTTTAGACGGGCGGAGTACTGGTTCAGTTTCAGCAAGTGGCACGGGCGTCCCGCCCGTGAAACCACGCGCAGGATGCGCGTGCCACGTCAAAATGAACCAGGAAGTCGGATTCTGCTGACTAAAATCACAACCCCGCTGGTTTGCATTATGTTAATGGCCGAAAGCTCTTTAGTTGCGATTCATAAAGCCTGGTCAGCAAATGATAGATCACCAATTCCTGCGCACGATTGGCGTAGCGCAGCAGACGGTTCACATGCATGTGGATGTAAAGCGGCATCAGGCCGGGCAAAGTTTGTGAGAGGCGACCTTTCTGCTCGCTCGCCCTCAGCTCGCGCACTATACCAGATAGTTGTCGCGAACGATTCCGTAAAGCCGCTAAACCCGGAGCGAGCGGATGATCTCCGTCCAGCCCAGCGACAAGTAAAGTTTGAAGCATCTGTCTTTCTTTTCTGAACTTCTCATTCAGTTGAATACGTAAGCTCTGATCCAGCCCAACCTCTTTAGCGAACGAGTTCCGCATTTCCAGCAGGATTGAATGCTTCACCTTCAGCCTGATTCCGAAGTCATCGAGCAATCGATCAATTCCATAGACAGTAAGCATCCAACGTTCGTCCGCGCCAGCGTCGCCAGGGTCGAGCATGTCAATCAGCTCGAGCACCGCCTCGCTGTCTATTTGAAAAAGTCGCTCGGAAAGAACAATGCCTGCTGCACCGCCGTAGCGGTCAACTTCACGGTCATAAGTATCGAACTGGGCGCGCCAAATGCGATTGTCCGCAATAAATGGCGCCAGGGCGTCCTTGAGTAAGGGCTGGACACGATCCCGCAAACGATTAGGTTCCCCGTGGAATCGGAGGCGCAGATGATAGTCCGGATCGGATAGGCGGATAAAAAACCAGCAGTCGGCGTCCCCTTTCCTTTTTACATGTTTCACAAACGGTTTAACGAGATTTCGCAAGATACGATCGGCTGTCGCCGGCCCGGTGTAGAGCTTGACGTAAAGCCATTCCGAGCCGGGCGGGAAGCGGCGCGTCAGAATCGGCTGCTGCCACAGGTTGGCTTCAGTCGATATTTCGACGCCCGTGCCACGGGGCGCAGGCGCGGCGGCCGCGGGCCATGCTTCAGACAGAAACGGCACAATCAATTCGTGCACGAATGAACCTTCCGGCCCTGAAGCGCACAATTCGTCCGGCTCAGGAAAGAATTCCAACAGCGTGGTCTTATCGCGATCTTTGGCTAATTGCACGAACGACTCGACGCTGAGAACATTCTCGAAGTCAACCGGCAAGAGATAGTCGCGGTCCGCCAGTCTGACCAAACGAGGCAGGCCTCGTTGTTTGCACCATGATTGAAGTGCGCGAAAGCGCGCTGCTCCCTTTTCCTTCGCCAACGCCTGGAGCTCTTCTTTCCGAACATGCCAACGTGCCAGGGACAACACCAAACGTCCGGAACAAACGCGCGGCAGAAACGGCGCCGTTTCCAGCGCACCCCAATCCCACTTTTTCAGCCACGCAGTATCCTGATCCTGAAGCAGGCATAAGAACCTATAGACTGCCGGACTTCGCCAGGAGTAGTAATGCGCATTCGTCATTCGCGGGATCACTTCACGATTCAAACGCGTCGAGCGCAGCCGAATCCGATGGTTGCGAACTGAGACGCAAAGATCGGTAATCGGAATCTGATGGTCAGAAGGGACAACCGAGCGGGCGAGGTATGGAATTTCGTAATCGCGCATCAGGGGCCGCGAAGCAATGTTCCCCAGTTTTCCCTCCGGCAAGTGAACAATCTCGGCGAAGATGGCTTCCGGCCGCTGAGCTTCTTCACGACGCAGAAGCGCCTTGACTTTCCGTTTTAAGTTTTCGTCGGCGTGACAAAACCTTCCCATGGATAAGGCCGCGGAAGGCCCGCTGCCGTTGCCGATGAGCAGGCGAAAATCTCCTCCGGCCAGAGCCTGAGGCGAACGCGCCGCCACTGTCGCCTCGAAGGCAAATGAATCAGGCAAAGGATCCGGCTTCACCGGTGTGAGTTGTTCAAGTTCTGCTTCGTCTATAATAATTTCGCGAGCGCCGCTGCTTAGTGCCTCAACCAACTTGCGCAGATTGAATGCGTGACGCGTGCTATCAATTCTGGTTTCTTCGCTCTTTGAAGGAAAATCCAGATCCCGTAGCAGCGGCGAGCTCTCTTCGGCATTACCAAAGCCGACCCCAATCTCTTCATCCAAAGCTTCGACGAGCGGAACCTCTCGATATTCATACCGTTTGAAAAAGGCTTTGCGAAACTCGGTGAGCTCAGTCTCACGACCGCGGGAAGACAACTTGTGCACTATCTCGATGCCACGGTTGATCTCTTTGAGTACCATCGAACCCAACGTCGCGGCGGGCGCGGGTTTGACCATATCCACGTGAAAGAGTCTCGAGAGATCGACTTTGACAGGTAACTTTTCGAGCGAGTTTGCAATCTGGCGATAGCGTTCAACTTTGATACCGAGTCCACCGCAGTCGATCGACTTTAGCTGCTCTTGAGCGCATTGAAGAACGATGGCAATTTCTGCAGTCTCTTTGTTTTTGGCCAGGTGTTCGATCAGGGAATCCGCAGCTGCGGGCCCGGAAACGTTTAGGCCGATGTCGGGCACCAGAATCTGACCGTCAATTAGCTGGGCGATGAATTCGCGCGCCTCTTCCAATGAGACTGCGTCGTCTGTCAGCGCGGCCGCAAGTGCTTCGGGTGTGGCGCCTGAGACTGCCCGCTCCAACGTGGCCGCGAGATACTCCGTCTCTTCGACAGCGACAAGGTGATAAGATCGCTCCGATTCCTTAAGACGCGATTCTACATAGTGCACTCGATCAGCGACGCGATAGAGACTGGTGTTGGGCCGGAAGATGAGATTCCTTCGCAACTCCGAGTCGCGCGTAATCCCGTCTGTGAGGGCGTAAAGATAGTCCATGTTCAGCTGGGTAGAGCGACGATAAGCGGCTCGTTCCGCAAGCGCAAGATTCGTCTGATCGCCTGTGACGCCACTGGAAATTCCCGCAAAAAGTCCAAACGGCGTGGCGCGCCCGGTCATGCGCGAAAAATAACGTACCAGCACATGCTCAACCTTGCGTCCCCGCTCGCTGTTCGGGTCACCGGTCCAAAAATGAAACCGTTCAATGATGTTCGGCGACGCGAGGAACAGACCGTCGCGCACTTCTGGTCGAGTGATGATACTTTTCAGACGTTTACGGAGTTTCTCGCAGTCGGCAACGTAGGCATCTTCGAAGCGCTCAGGATCGTTGAGCGCAGCAACCGCTTCCAGACCATCGCTCCATTTGAGAAATTCAACGAGCGGCAAAAGCGGGGTCCGCAACACGAAGAAACCTGCGGGCGCAAATTTATGTTTGGCTGTCCTTCCCATGTCTCGCAGACAATGTGCGGCTCATTTTGTTAGATCTCTTGTGTGAGACTGCTATTATACTGGACCAGAAAACAAACTAGTCCGCCGGCCGACGATAACTTCATCTCAATAGATTGCGGGCGCTATTATGTGCGGGCAGATTTAAGGTAGCAATGTCACATTGGGAACTGTGAGGCGAACCGGCAGACAGTCTCACCCGGGTGCGGGTACCAAATTCAGCAATCACTCTCCGATGAATGATCCTCTGGTGATCTTGATAAGTATGCCGTGGGGACGCGTCGACCGTCCATCTATACAGCTCGGCATTCTGCAAAGCGTGCTGCTGCGCGCCGGGATCCGCACAGCTGTTCGCTCGTTCAATCTCGCCTTCCTCGACTATATAGTCGCTGCCACAGCCGATCTTCCGAATCAGGATCGCATCTATCTAAATGACTATTTTGAAGTCAGTGAAGATGAGGGTCGGGTCGGGTTGGGTGAGTGGATATTCGCGGTAGATCCGTTTCAGAATTCCAGCGAACGGGACGAGCAATACCTGAATTACGTCAGTGCGACAAACACGCCGGAAGAGCTCCTCGCCAAGGCGATGCAAATGCGCAGGCTGGTGCCACCTTTTCTCGAATGCTGTGTAGAGGATGCTCTGGCAAGGCGCCCTCGAATCGTAGGGTTTAGTTCGACATTCAGTCAGAACGTTCCTTCTTTGGTCTTGGCGAAGCTCCTCAAATCGCGCGATCCGTCGATCCACATAATCTTTGGCGGAAGCAATTGTGATGGCCCGATGGGCGAAGCCCTGCACCGCGCGTTTCCGTGGGTGGATACGGTCGTGCGCGGCGAAGCCGAGCGCGTATTGCCTCAACTGATCAAGGATCTTTCCAACGGCGGCGTGCGCCCCCATCCGGGCCTTTGTTACCGGGAGAACGGACAACCCGTGGCCATCGATCAAAAGGGCAGCGACATTCCGATGGACGAAGTACCACTTCCGAATTACGACGAGTTTCTTGAGCGCCTGAGCCGTAGTGACTCTCGCGCCGAGATTCTGCCACACCTCGTTATCCCGTTTGAGAGCGCGCGAGGGTGCTGGTGGGGCGCGAAAAAGCACTGCACCTTTTGTGGACTTAACGGGACGTCGATGGCTTTTCGCAGCAAGAGTCCGAGCCTCGTTGTCGAGGAATTGCTGGCCCTCGCGCGCAAACACGGCCAATTAAACTTCACCGCGGTTGATAACATCATCGACATGAGTTATTTCCGCGATTTTCTGCCGAAGCTGCAGGATACCGGATATGACTTCACCTTATTTTATGAAACAAAAGCTAATTTGAAGAAAGAACACCTGTGGGCAATGCGGCAAGCAGGCATAGTGGCCTTTCAACCTGGAATCGAAACCTTCAGCACGCCGCTCCTCAAGTTGATGGATAAGGGCGTAACCGCATTGCAAAACATACGGCTGCTGAAGTGGTGCGCCGAGTTAGGAATTCATGCCAGATGGAATTTTATCTATGGTTTTCCGCAGGAACCAATTGACGAATATGATCGCATGGCAGATCTGGTTAAGTCGCTCACGCATCTGCGGCCGCCGG
>DATISD010000301.1:0-2116 GCA_035469005.1 Pyrinomonadaceae bacterium
CGCTGTCGACCCACTTCGGCCTCTCGTTGATCTTTCTTTTCGCGCTGGGCTTTGGCATCGTTTGTTCTGTCGCCGTCACTAATACCCTGTTGCAAAAACTCGTGACAGACGAAATGCGGGGCCGGGTCATGAGTATGTTCATGCTTTCTTTCATTGGTGCGATGCCGATCGGTAATGTAATCGCCGGCGCCGCGTCTCATCGTTTCGGCGTTCAAAGAACGCTGGCGGCTGGAGGTTTGATCATCGCGATATTTGTTACGATAGTTTTGGTGCGCAGTCCACGATTGCGTGAGTTATAGTGAGGAAAAAGCCCACCCCCCGCCTTTTGTTAATTGACAGTTCATGTGTAAAACTTCCCTGCAGCTAATGACTCGAAAACTCAGACAATTGATTATCATCACGCTCCTAAACGCGTTGGCCATGGTAACGGTCTGCCGCGCCCAAAGCGGGTGGACGAGTACCCAAATCAGTTCTGGCGGCCGGGACCTGAATGCCGTTTCTTTCATCGATTCAAAACGCGGCTGGGTGGCGGGCGATGCCGGCTTTTTGGCTTACACCGAAGACGGTGGTGGTAGTTGGGTCGAGCGACCGTTGGGTATCGATCGGGCCATCAACGACATCTACTTCTCGGGAAAGGAAAGAGGCTTTGCTTTAGCCGGCGGCAGCATTTTCGAAAGTTCGAACGGCGGTCATACCTGGCGCGAGGCCCATAACTTTTCTCCCGCGGAATTTGATGGCGCCACACCAGAGCTTTATAGCTTGCGCTTCAACGGCAAAAAGCGTGGATGGGTGGTGGGCTCGGCGAGTCGCGGGGACCTCGTCGTTAACAGCATTCTCGCGATTACGCGAGATTCAGGCGAGACCTGGCAGGTGCTGCAAGTACCCACCAAACAAGAGCTAATCCATATCGATTTCGTAGATGACCGGCACGGTTGGGTAGTGGGTGCGGGCGGCGCAATCCTGCACACTGATGATGCCGGCGAAACATGGGTTCGGCAGAACTCAGCAACGAAGGCGACGCTTTATCACATCGACTTCCGCAACGACAGACAAGGCTGGGCGGTAGGCGAACGCGGCACGATCTTACGAACGGAAGATGGCGGGCTAACGTGGCGAAGCATCGAGTCACCAGCGCGGTCAACTCTGCTTAGCGTGCAGTTTGTCAGCGAAGACGAAGGTTGGATTGTCGGTCGGGGAGGCACCATTCTTCGTTCCAGCGACCGCGGTCAGAACTGGATTGAGCAGGAAAGCGGGACAAAGCAAAATTTGTATGCGTTGTTCGTCGATAAGAAGACAGGTTGGGCAGTTGGCAGCCGTGGCTTGATTCTGAAATACCAGCGATAGTTTTTATCTGATTGGAGCGCGGGTGTCACGCCCGCAAAGCGGCGGCGCACGCGGAATACTAATTTCATATGAGTTTGATTGAGCGACTAAAGGAAAAACTTGGATTTGTTACACCGGAGTCAGGACGGCATCCGATCCGGATCTTCCTGCTCGAGGATGATAGTCGCCGGTGCGACTGGTTTGCGAAGCGATTCAAAGGTGATCTTCTCGACATTTCGTGCGAGATCGATGAGGCAAAAGAACTCCTGCAAACGCGAACTTACGATTCCATCTTCCTGGATCACGATCTTCAGCCAGAGCACTACGGTTCAGATGTGCCGGACGACGAGCGCACGGGCTACGCTATCGCCTCATTTCTCGCAACTCACCCGGAACTGCAGCGCGCGGCCACAATCATGGTGCACAGCTTTAATGCTGATGGTGCGATGCGGATGGTGGAAGAGCTGCGCAACGCGGGAAGACAGGCCGATTATGTTCCTTTTCACTTCCTTGAAGAGCGATTAAAGCGCTATTGGCCGCGGTGAGGTCGGCAAAGAGCATCCCAGTCCCGTCCGGTGTGCGGGCTCTAAAATGTGCCCATCGTTTCAGCGAGCGACCTTCCGCTTAGGAGCGTATCATGTCGAGCGAGTCATCGATTAATTCTTCGGAGCACTCGCTCCCACTATCGGAGGTTCATGCGTCGCACCAGGTCTATGTAGCGCGGGTCCTTGCGCAGACTGTCATAGCGCTGGTTCTCCTCCAAGTGGAGAAGCCAGCCGTTGCGCTGTTCGAA
>DATISD010000302.1:0-4110 GCA_035469005.1 Pyrinomonadaceae bacterium
GGAGCAATACGTCGAACGCATCAAAACAGAGATGGGACCATCATGGCTTCCGCGTATTTATCGCGAACGAATCCTGAAGATGCGCACCAGGGCGTACGAGTTTCCGGCGTTTTCTAAACACGCTCAACCTGAAATTCATCACACGCTGTTGGGAAGTGAGTTGAAGGTGGGCCGGCATCGGATGCTCTGTCCGGATCTTGCGACCGCCCGCTACCTCGCCGTTTTGGCGCGCGCAGCAGCCCGAGCCGTCGCTGTTCCTTACGACATTACGACAATCTCTTCAATCGCAGATGAGCTCGAGAGTTCCTGGCATCGAATGCTGCTGCTGGCCGACGAGATGACAAAGGATGTAAGTACCCCTTTGCGCACTCGCCTTCGCCGTCAATTAGTTGGTAAAGTAGGCTTTGAGGTTGCTCAGGCCGGCGCCGGACGCGCCGTGCCGGAATTCAGGCAGAGCACGAGACAAAACATTGGGCCGCAAAAAAGCAAACGTAAGTCGTCTTAGCGCGACAATTTCTAGCGCATAAAAGTTTTATGCGTTCTGCGCTTTTTTGTGGCTGACTAATTACTAGTGGAAACTCAGGAAATCAGCGTTGGCGAGACCCCAGGCTCCGAAGTATCGGAGCCTTTGCCCTTCCCTTTCAATCAACAGAATTTTTGTCGCTACGAATCGATCGAGAAGACCATCGATTCAGCCAGAGTCCTGGTCGTCGACAATCTGTTGCGCGATGAAGCTGACTTGTCCGAGGTCGGGGCCCGGGAATTGGGGAAAGATGCCGGCACGCAGCTCAAGCAGGAGCGGCAAATTGCAACGCTCGCGGTGCAAAATATCGTCACGAACATCGCCCGGCTGGTTAAAAAGCCTGAAACGGAAGTCACGCACGTCAGCACGGTCGCGAAAGCCGTCGCCGATTTCCAGCCCGACGCCATCGTACTGAGCGGCACCCTGCGCGATTTCGATTACTACCATCCGAAAATACTTTCGGACTTTGCCGATTTCATTCAGGCGACCGAAAAACCGGTGCTTGGTATTTGCGGCGGACACCAGTTGATTGGGCTTAGTTTCGGGGCCCGGGTCGTGACGCTGGATAAGCAGGAACAGGAAAAGCGCCGCACCAATCGAGTCACTGAGTATCAGTATCGTTTCGTGCGCATCGTCGAGCCAGAGGATCCGATCTTCGCCGGAATCGATAATCCTGAGTCGAGAGTCTGGCAGGATTACACTCGCGAGGGCCGCATCCTGCGCGTCTGGCAAAACCATGGACTGCAACTCGACTGTGTCCCGGCCGGATTCAGGTTGCTGGCGCGCTCATATCTCTGCCGCAACCAAATGATGGGCAAACGTTCAGACAACCAACTGATTTATTCTGTCCAATTTCACCTGGAAAAATCCTTCGAGGATTGGTACACCAATCGGACGCGTTGGGAACATCCAAACGAATCACGAGACGGCCGGATACTCTTCGAAAACTTCCTGCGCCTGGCGCTCAAACACTCACAGACCTGACTACGGGTCACCAGCCGAGGCATCCAGGCGATTTCATATGTATCATAAATAGTTTGGGTAACCTGGCTCTGCTTCGTCGCGGAGCGACGGTTGAATTTAGCCCGGCCTTTCAAGGCCGGGATCGCAGAGGCCAGCCAAGTCACGTCGCGTATGCGACGATTGAGGGAATGGTTCAGCCGTCGCTGACGCGACGATGTTTGGCGCTGACGTTGATCCCGGCCTTAAAAGGCGGGCTAAATTCAGACCGCCGCTACGCGGCGAAGACTAGAGCTACTCCGATTTCTCGAGGTGGGATGTTTTCGTTACAGCGCGAAGCGCGAACACCTCAAATGACTCTGCGTTGAATAATTTAGATTCGATACCGTCATGGAACCCACAACTCTAACCCCTGGGAGCCTCGCGGCTGCCGCCCAATTACTCGCGGCACGCGATCGGCATCTCGCTTCTATCTATCGAACTCACGGCACGCCACCGATGTGGGCGAGGCGGCCCGGCTTCAAGACACTGCTCCGAATTATTCTTGAACAACAGGTGTCGCTGGTCTCGGCGCGTTCAATGTTCAACCGGTTAAGATCGAATATCGATCCATTCACGGCGGAAGGATTTATCGAGTTTGGCGAACAGAATTTGCGCTCCCTCGGCGTGACCAGGCAGAAGGCACACTACTGTCTTCAGGTCGCGCACGCCTTCAGTGACGGCGATTTGAAGATGATTGCCGGCCTGTCCGACGAAGAAGCACACGCAGCTTTATTACGAATCAAAGGCGTGGGGCCGTGGACGGCAAATATCTACCTGCTAATGGCCCTGAGACGGCCTGACATTTGGCCTGACGGCGACATTGCCCTGGCTTCCGCGGTTAGCCGTCTTCGAAAAATGAAGACGCGCCCTTCCTTTCCTCAACTGGCTCGTATTGCTGAAGACTGGCGGCCTTATCGTTCTGTGGCGGCGAGGATGCTTTGGCAGTATTATTTGGCAGCTCGAAGCAACCGCTCATGATCGCAATTAAGCGTCAGAAATATTCTCCGATAACGGGCCTGGCGGCGCTGGTCCTGTCACTACTAGTCGTACATTCGGTTGTGCCTATCCAAAGCCGAGCCGCACAAGTAAACGACAAATCCTGCCGCCAGCATCCACAGTTAGTCGGCAAATGCTTTACTGTTCATGGCCGGCTGTCGGTTTATAACGGCGCCCCGGCGATGCGTATCTGGAGGATCGGCACCAAGCGCATGCTGGGCGTTTCCGAGCAGCGCTTTGCCGTACAGGGTTATCGCAACGTACCAGAAACAATTCAGAATCAACTGAACCAGGATGTGGACATCTTTGGCGATTTTCTTGTCTGCCCGTTTACTCGTCCAAAGGCGGGAGAGATGCAGATGGTCTGTATTGAGGAAGGAAAAAACCTGAAGGTGCAAAAGCGGGCGGGCGGACCGTAAATCACTTCGCGATTGTAGATGGCGCCATCGACGCCCTGCCGACGACGAGGTTCGCGTCCTGCGCAACGTTCTCTGCCGTCAAATCAATCAGCCGATCGACCACCGCTTTCAAATCATTCGTTTCTTTATAAACTCGCAGCTGTTCGTCGGCTGAGGTGCCGCGCTCGAGGATTGTGTGAATGTGTTCGATCTCCTTGCGCGAGCCCAGCTCGTCAACCACGTCGTCGACGAAATCCAGGAGCTCGCGAATTAGATCAACTACCGGAACTTCCTTGTTCTTGCCGAAATCAATCAGTTTGCCCTCCAGGCCATAACGTACGGCACGCCACTTGTTCTCCTGAATCAGCATACGGCGATAGAGACGAAAACCGAGGTTTGAATCCATCAGTTTGTAGAGTTTCGCTACGATTGCCTGGAACAAAGCCGCAATGGCGATCGTGTCATCGACCCGGGTGGGAATGTCGCAAATGCGAAACTCGAGCGTGGGAAAGTAGGGATGCGGCCGGCAGTCCCACCAAATTTTCTTGCCGTCGTTGATGCAACCCGTCTTGACCAGCAGATCAACGTAGCGCTGAAAGCCGGGATACGAATCAAAGTGATCGGGAATGTCGGTCCGCGGAAACTGTTTGAAGATTTCGGAACGATAACTCTTCAAGCCGGTGTTGTGTCCCATCCAGAACGGCGACGAAGTCGAAAGCGCCAGTACGTGCGGCAGAAAGTACCGTGAGGCGTTCATGATATGAATCTGGCGCTCGCGATCAGCCACACCCACGTGAACGTGCAAGCCGAAGATTAGCAGTGAACGCGCTACGGTTTGCAGCTCCTGCACCAGTAGCTCATACCGATCGTCATCGAAGATCTTCTGATCCTGCCAGCGAGAAATCGGATGCGTAGAGGCAGCGACGATTCTGAGGCCATTCTTTAGAGCCAGGGTTGAGATGACGCTGCGTAAACGAGTGATATCTTCCCGTGCTTCCTGAATATTCTTGCAGACGCCGGTGCCCACCTCGATCTGGGACTGAATCATTTCCGGCTTAATCTGCTCGCCCAGCAGCATCCGGCCTTCGTCCAGAATCTCAGCCACGTGCGACCGCAACTCACGCGTATGCGGATCCACAATCTGGAATTCTTCCTCGATGCCTAAGGTGAATTGATCGAACATTATGCTAT
>DATISD010000303.1:0-4865 GCA_035469005.1 Pyrinomonadaceae bacterium
CGCCGCAAAGGCTGCATAACGTAAAACCGGCAACGCGAACATGCCGACTAGTGCCTGCCAAAAGGTCCGACCTTCACTGGCTTTGGAGTGGCTCTCTTCCGTTCGAACGACGGCACCGCTACTGATTGCCAACGCGCTTACTTGTTTGCGGCATTCATCGCAATCCGCGAGATGCGACACATAACGCGCACGGGTCGCAGGCGGCAGTGCGCCTTCGGCAAACGCGTTTAATTCATCGGCATCGAGGTGCCCGGCGACACTGTTGCGGGACGCCGCTTTCGCGTGCCGCCGCATCAGAACATCAATTTGTTTCTCATTCGATGTCATTCCGCTTGTCAGTGCCTTATCCGCTGTAGCGATCGGGCAATTCCTTCATATGAACGTTCGAGACCCCGATAACTTGCGAATAGGACTATCATCCGCTCGCCGGGGAACTCTGCAAAGTCGCATCAGCCTTTCCGGTCAGCATCGGCTCCACTTCTGTCTGCAAATGCTCGGCAACCTCCGCTAATGAACGACTGGCCTCAGATTTTGTCCAGCCATGCTCTTTCATCAAAATTGCTTCGACACGTTGGCGCACTTCACCGTGAATTCGCGTTAATCGGCGGCTCGCGGTTGCCTCATGAACACCCAGCACTGCTCCCGCTTCGCGCAACCGGAGTCCCTCAAAGTAATACAACTTCATGAGCAAACGATCTTCGTCGTCCAATTCGCCGATCGCCTGTCCCAGTGCTTTCTCGACATCGGCGGCTGCCAGGTTCCCGGCAAGCAAATCTTCCGGGCTCGCCGCAGCTTGAAATGCCCCATCCGGCTGAGCCTCAGAAAACACCAATCGATCGAGCTCTGAGTCCTCTTCGGTCTGGACGACTTTCGCCTGTTTACGATGCTGGTCGATGGCGAGCTGTCCCACGACTGCGCGCAGCCAGCCACCCAGTGAGCCTGCCCCTGAATAGTAGGCGAGCTTGCCCGCCGCGGTCCCATCTTCGCGCGCCTTCAGCCCATGCAATTCTGCCCAGATCGATTGCGCCAGATCATCGGCCATCGCTTCATTAGAACTGGCCGCGCGGGCAGCTGAACGCACCGTCGCGCCATAACCTTCAAACAAATCGCTCCAGGCTGTTTGATCACCTTGCTCGCAAGCCATTACCAGGCACAACTCGTCTGCGTGCAACCCATCGAGGAACCCGTTGATGGTCGCGGCTGCGGCGGCCGGATCATGTCTTAGGACGTACTTTTCAGTGACGCTCCGTAGTCTCTTCGTCAGTGTCTGGGCCGTCAGCAAACGAGAGTTAGTCGCTCGCGCGAGCAAGCGATCCGCGCCGGATAAGATGAGATCGTCAATCTGTTTCGGGGTCAGGCTCAAAATGCGTTTTGCGCTTGAAAAGCCGTCATTATGCTACCACGACTTGCGATTCCAAATCGTTTGGTTTTGCCCCTTTGGGCGTATGGTTTGATGAAAGAGACGGCCATAGGTTGCCGCGAGGTCTTGTCAGAAGCCTGACAACCGGAGTCCCCACGCCATCCCTGGTGGGTGCGATAGGGACGGCAACCTGCGAGACGACGACCTTGCTCACGTGCGGGCTTCGGACAGGAGCGAGCCCTAAATCGACAATCCAAAGTCTAAAAACTAAAATCTCGTTTGTGCTTCGCGTCACTGAAATATTCCGCTCAATACAGGGAGAATCCACCCACGCAGGTCGTCCATGTACTTTCGTGCGGCTGACGGGCTGTCCGATGCGCTGTACCTGGTGCGACAGCGAATATACGTTTACCGGAGGCGAGCACCTTCCGATCGAGGCAGTAATCGACCGCGTACGGGACTTCGGATGTAGCCTGGTAGAAATCACCGGCGGTGAGCCGCTGGCCCAACATGAAGCGTTCGATCTGATTAAGCGTTTGTGTGACGAAGATTATGAAGTTCTGATCGAAACCGGCGGCTATGTTTCGACCGCCGAGGTTGATCCTCGCGCGAAAATCATTCTCGACGTTAAGTGTCCGGCATCGGGTGAAGCCGAGCGAAATCACTGGCCCAACCTGGAACGGTTACGATCGGAAACGGATGAAGTAAAGTTTGTAGTCGCCGACCAGAGTGATTGGGAGTTCGCCAAACAGGTTATTGCGAAATATCAACTGGAGCAACGGGCCAAAGCGATTTTGATCTCGCCGGCATGGGATCAGATTGATTTGCAAACATTGGCAAACTGGATCGCCGAGAGTGGCTTGAAACTTCGGATGCAGTTGCAGCTTCACAAATATATTTGGGGGCCGGACGTGCATGGAGTGTAAGTGGCACGGACTTCAGTCGGTGGTTTGAGTATGGGAGGTCACAACGATCAAGCTTACGAGGCCGCCGACACCGACTTAAGTCTGGGCCAGCTCGCCGTCTGTCTGGTATCCGGCGGGATGGACTCGTGCGTCACGGCGGCGATGGCTCGGGAAGAAAATGATGAACTGGCTTTCCTGCACGTCACTTATGGTCAGGGCACCGCCGCGCGTGAGCGGCGCGCTTTCGAGCAGTTGGCCGATCATTTTCAGGTGGCGAAGCGGCTGGTGGCTTCGATTGAATACCTGAAAGAAATTGGCGGATCTTCGCTTACAGACGCGAACATTCCGATTGCCGAGGCAAATCTATCTGCGCAAGAAATTCCCACCAGCTACGTTCCCTTTCGAAATGCGCATTTACTTTCAATCGCTGCGAGCTGGGCAGAGACGATTGGCGCGCGACGAATTTATATCGGCGCTGTGGCTGAAGATTCTTCCGGCTATCCAGACTGTCGTCCGGAATTTTACCAGGCTTTCCAGCGTGCAATTAAGGTGGGCACAAAGCCGGAGACTCAGATTGAAATCGTGACGCCGGTCATACATTTGCGCAAATCTGAAATCATCAAACGCGGCTCGGAATTAGGCGCGCCACTCGAACTGACGTGGTCGTGTTATAGGGCTGAAGACCGGGCCTGCGGCCGTTGTGATTCGTGTGCGTTGCGCTTGCGCGCTTTTGCGGAAGCGGGCCTGCGCGATCCGATTGAGTATGCTTGACAGTGATGACCGTGCTGATTAACTTAAAGCCGGTCCGCGGCTACAACTTACGTTTACATCGAGGCATCTTATTCAGTGGCTCACACGAGAGCCACGGTCTTTATGGAGGAATGCAAAATGCGACGTTCTTATCTTTTTTACTCAATAGTCGCGGTAGCGGTCTTAATTTTCGCTGCAGCGATCGCCTCAGCTCAGACGGGTCAGCTTCGCGGCACCGTGAAGATGATTGGCGCTGATGGCAATGCGACCCCGGTAACAAACGCTGTGATCGACGTTTGGCGCACTGACATCGGCGGCGATTATCACACCAAAACGGACAAGAAGGGCGAATGGATCTTCGCCGGTTTGCCCTACACCGGATTTTATGTCGTGTCGGTTAGCGCGCCGGGCGTGGCGCCGTCGGCTAAGAAAGACGTCAGGGCCGGTCGTGACATTCCAGTCGATATGGTCCTGACATCCGGAAACGGAAAGAAACTCACCCGTGACGAAGCGGTAGCTGCGGCGGCTGGCGGCGGCGGTGCTTCTTCAAGTGGGAGCGCCGACAGTGCGGCAGAAAAAGCGAAGGCTGCAGAAATCGCCAAGAAGAACGAAGAAATCATGGCCGCCAACAAGAAGATTGAAAACGCTAATCAGATCATCGGCGATGCCTTCAAGGCCGGCAACGCTGCTCTGATCGCGAAGAACTATGATGAAGCCATCAAGCAATACGACGCGGGGTTGGCAGCGGATCCGGAGCATCCCGGTGTTCCTTCACTGCTGACAAACAAGTCCGGGGCGCTGAGATCGAGGGCCGTGGAAAAATACAACGCCGCGATCCAATCAAAGGACGATGCGGCCAGAACAGCGGGCCTGGAGGCGGCTAAGGCTGATTTCAAGGCTGCAGCTGACGCTGCCAATCAGGCAGTGGATATGCTGAAGAAACAGCCTGCACCGACGGACCCCGAAGAGCAAAAACAACAGACTACGAACAAGTACTTCGCCCTCAGTGCTCGAGCAGAAGCTATGCGGTTCTTTGTAACTAAAGTCGATCCCTCGAAAGCCGACGACGGCATCACGGCTTATCAGGAATATATTGCCGTCGAAACCGATCCCGCCAAAAAGGCTAAAGCCCAACTTGATATGGCGCAGATGTTGCTCGACTCGGGCGCGGCTGACAAAGCGACGATTGAATTCCAGAAGATTGTTGCCGAAAGGCCGGACGATCCCGACGCAAACCTGGGACTGGGACTTGCGCTCTTCTCGAGTGGCGACAAAGCAAAGTATCAGGAAGCTGCCAACTATCTACAAAAGTTTGTAGATAAAGCGCCTGACACTCATAAGTTTAAGAATGACGCGAAGGCAGTGCTGGCTGAGCTGAAGAGTACAGAGAATGTTGTGCCTGAGAAGACAACGACCAAACCAGCAACTCGCAAGCGTCCCTAGGCTTTCATCAGCTTTTTAAGAAGGCGGGTTACGGCCCGCCTTTTTTATTTGTGGCGCTTGTGTCAGAAGCCCGACCGTCAGGGAGGGTCAAATCAGATTCAGATTATTTTGTCCGCGAACGCGACTAAGTTTCGAGGCTTTTAGTGTCTCAATTTGACTTTGCGTGTCTTCGCGCCTTGGCGTCTTTGCGTGAAATCTATTTTCTTGCGAGGGACATTTCACGCAAAGGCGCAAAGCCGCAAAGCCGAAGAAAAACCGCAAAGTAAGACACTACTCGAGGTTTCGAGTTGCCCTCCCTCACGGTCAGCTTCCGAAACATCAGTGAAAATCATGCGACGCCGTACCTTCAATTTTTATCTGCAGCGGTTCGACTCGCCTGGCTTTCACAGAAACAACGTTGTCCTGAT
>DATISD010000304.1:0-3922 GCA_035469005.1 Pyrinomonadaceae bacterium
GATTGTCAAGGAAGGTCTGGATGGCCGCAACTGCAGTCTGATGGTGAATGCTCCATCGGGAATGGACATACCCGCGAAAACCGGCCTCGAGCGATCAATCCGCGTCGTATTCCTCCCAGCGATAAGTTTTCCGTTCCAAAAAAGGGAGCTGCCAGCACCGCTGGTTGGTAAGTCAATCAAATCGCCTTGCGTAAAGGCTATCTTCACCGGCTAGGCTGCCAGAGTTGCGGGCTTCGGTGCGCGACGCAGTTGGACCGGCAGCTGAACTGCGCAACAAACCCTTTCGAGTTTTTCCCGATCGCGTTGAAATTCAGGATGCTCGCCGAGCGAAGCGCGTACTTCGCGAAGAATTCGGGCCGCATGCTCGTCCGGCGGCTCAGTCAAGCGATAGTGCATCCATTTACCCTCGCGCCGCGCCGTAACGATTTGCGCGCGCCGCAAATAAGCGAGATGCCGGGAAATCTTCGGCTGGCTGGTCTTCAGAATCTCAACCAGAAAGCAGACACAGACTTCCGAGTCACCGATGAGACTAATCAGACGAAGACGTGTACGGTCCGCTAATGCTTTGAAAAGATTCTCGAGGTTGTAGCTCTTCTGGGCCATCTTTATTCAACTCCTATTACTGTGCTACGGCGCTCAAGCAGAATCGTATCGCGCCAGAGTCCGTTCATCTTCCCAATGCGCTGGCGGCGACCAACCTCGCGAAATCCGCACGATTGGTGTAATGCGAGACTGCCGGTGTTCTCCGGGAACATTCCTGCCTGCAAAGTCCAGATTCCATTTTGCTCGGAGTCGTCAATGAGGGCGCGTAGTAGTTTTCTTCCGACCCCCGAGCGCCGGCTGGATGCCGAGACGTAAACGCTGACTTCAGCGACGCCGCCATAGACGCAACGCTGCGAGACCGGGCTGAGCGCAGCCCAGGCAATCAAGTTACCGTCCTGTCGTGCCACCAGCCGGGCAAAAGGAAGATGCGCCGCGTCCCATCGCTCCCATGAGGGTGCGGCCGTTTCAAAGGTCGCGTGACCCGTCGCTATGCCTTCCAGAAAGATTTCTTTCACTTGTTCCCAGTCGCCGGACTGCATTGCCGCGATAATCAGCTCGCTCGTCATATTTGCCGTGACCGACAGGTTCGCTTGCCCTAATTTCGACGTATGCGTTAAAACGCATATGATTTTAGAGGAGGAATTGGCTGGAAAGCAAGCACAAATCAAACGGACCGTGTCGGGTCGAGGCTTGCGGAAGTGGCAGTTTTCAGCGGGCGGGTGACGAACTTGCTGAGAGAGTGGTGGCTTACTTTGCGGTTTCCTTTGCACCTTTGGTGAAATGTCCTCGCCAGGAGAGATTTCACGCACAGAACCCCGGCGCAAAGACGAAAAGCAAGGCACTACCTTGGGCTCCAGCGCAGAAATTAAGGCTTGACCTTGGTTGCGTCATTGCTGTACAAACTACTTTGCAGCGCAAAGAACTAGCACTGCATTGCCTGATGCGCCTTCTGTGACAGAATCGCAAGGTGCACAATCAGACCGACTCGCGTTACAATTTGCCGCGATGAGCCTGCTGGAAAAAATTAATTCGCCTGCCGACCTGCGGCGGCTACGGCTTGAAGAATTGCAAGGCGTGGCCGATGAAATCCGTCAATACATTCTGGAAACGATGTCCCGTGTGGGCGGCCACACTGGAGCTTCGCTCGGCGCGATTGAGCTCGCGGTAGCGCTGCATTATGCCTTTGACACGCCGCACGACCGTTTAGTTTGGGATGTGGGGCACCAGGCCTACGCGCACAAGATTCTGACTGGACGGCGCGACGCGCTGCCAACGGTGAAGCAGTACGGTGGCATTAGCGGCTTCCTGCGGCGCGATGAATCTGAATATGACGCGTTTGGCGCCGGCCACGCCTCGACCTCGCTGTCAGCGGCTTTGGGAATGGCGATCGCTCGTGACCGCAAGGGCGAGGACCACAACGTCGTCGCCTTGATTGGCGATGCGTCCCTGGCGGGTGGCATGGCCATGGAAGCGGTGAACCAGGCCGGCCATCTCAAGACCCGTTTGATAGTTGTCCTCAACGACAACGAAATGTCCATCGCGCCCGCGGTCGGCGCGTTGACGGGTTATCTGAATCGCATTCGCGAGGCGCATGGCTATCATCGTTTCAAAGATGAAGTCGAAGAGACCCTGCTGGCGATCCCTTCAGTCGGCGAACGTTTGCATCACGCGGCCAAAGCCGTGAAGGACGCGATCGCTGCCGCGGTGCTGCCGGGCGCGCTGGTCAACGAACTCGGGTTCAAGTACATCGGCTACGTTGACGGTCACAACGTGCGCGCGCTGGTCGCTGCTTTTAAGGAAGCTCAGCAAATCAAAGACGGCCCGGTCATCGTTCATGCTTTAACTACCAAAGGCAAAGGGCACCCGGCGGCAGAAGAGGATTACTACAAATGGCATGCGACCGGGCCGTTCGATTTGAAAAGCGGGAAGCCCATCAAATCACCGGCGAGCGCTCCGACCTACACAAAGGTTTTCGGCGAGGCGCTGTGCGAATTGATGGCCAGGGACGAAAAGATCGTCGCCTTGACCGCAGCCATGCCCGATGGCACCGGGGTTTGCGACGCTTTGGTAAAGTTTCCTGAGCGGTCGTTTGACGTCGGAATTGCCGAGCAGCATTGCGTCACTTTTGCGGCCGGCTTGTCTTGCGAAGGATTGAAGCCGGTCTGCGCAATCTATTCCACTTTCCTCCAGCGCGCGTTCGATCAGGTCGTTCACGACGTCTGCATTCAGAATCTCAATGTGAAGTTCTGCCTGGATCGCGGGGGCATCGCGGGTGGCGATGGGCCTACGCACCACGGACTGCTGGACATTGCTTATCTCCGTGGCGTTCCCAACATCGTGCTGATGGCGCCAAAGGATGAAGGTGAAATGCGGGACATGCTTTTCACCATGGTCGAACATAACGGCCCGGCCGCCATGCGTTATCCGCGCGGAAATGGCATTGGCGTTTCTCTCGATCGCGATCCTCAACTGCTCGAGATTGGCAAGGCAGAATTGCTGCGCGATGGCGGCGAGGTGGCCATCGTGGCGTATGGCTCGATGGTCCATCCATCATTGCAGGCGGCAGAGAATCTCTCCAAAGACGGGATCGAGACGACCGTCGTAAATGCGCGTTTTGTGAAACCCCTCGACAGCGGCTTGCTGTTGGCTTTAGCTCGGACCAAGCGCTTGATCGTAACAGTGGAAGAAGCGTACCTGGCGGGTGGCTTTGGCGCCGCCGTGCTGGAACTGCTGGAAGAGAACGGCTTGCAGGACAAAGTGCGCGTCGTGCGTATGGGTGTTCCCGACCGGATTGTGACTCACGGCGATCCCAAACTGTTGCTGGCAAAGTACGGGCTGGACGCAGATGGGATTTACACTCGCGTTAAAGAGTCTTTCGAAGTGCTCGAGGATCGCCGCGCCAAGCATCAGAAGGTGATCGCCTGACACTTCTCGTGACTCGTATAATTAAATCGTCATAAAAGATTGTTGACCTCAAATCAGAGCCGTGGCATCATGCGCCTGAGGCGTAGAGATTCGCAGTAGTTTTCTTGATCGCCCTGCCCTTTTTTCTCCTCAAGCAACAATTAGTACCCGGCAAGATCCCCCATATCTTGTATTGAAACTCGCGCGGTGCGGCGTGAGGGAAGGGTCGGCCTCCATGAGAAAGCAGTTCTTTTTTGAACGTGAGTGCGTTCACCGTGAAGAAGGCACGGATGGTGAGACTTATAACGGAATATTTTTTATTCAGGCTTTGCAGCGCCTGCAGAGTGATGAAGCGCTGAAAATGGCTAGCAAGGTTTCCCCGTTTTTTTGGGTTGACGCGCCACGAGTGCTGGTGTGGCTTTGTCGAAACTGCGCAGCTGAGCTGAACATCGGGGAGAGTCCCCGGTCCGTTTTG
>DATISD010000305.1:0-2670 GCA_035469005.1 Pyrinomonadaceae bacterium
ATTGACAGCGTTCGAATTCGCCACTTAGAATCTGACTGAATACAGACTTTGCGAGATTTCGCGAGATACGATGATGAATCCGATCTTGCTGCAAGAAGGGGCCACAAGCCCACATGCGATCGGCGGACCATCGACGGCGTACCTGCCGGTGATGGTCTTCTTTGTTTTTGCGGTTGCGTTTCCTGTGTTGCCTCTGATCCTGGGCCGGTTTCTCCGTCCCTGGAAATATCAGAAAGACAAGATGCGGCCGTACGAATGCGGTATCGACCCGGAGACTGGCGCGCATGAACGTTTCACGGTGCGATACTACATAGTCGCGATGCTGTTCCTGATCTTCGACGTGGAGACAATCTTTCTTCTGCCATGGGCAATTATTTTCATGGGGAATGATTTTTCGTTTACGAAGTTTGCTCTGATTGAGATGTTCATCTTTATCGGAATTCTAATAGTTGGTTACTACTATGCATGGCGCAAGGGCGCTTTAGAGTGGGCGTGAAACATTTCCAATTGCCAATTGCCCATTGCCAATTACATCTGACGAGCGATGAGTCCTGATGATCTGAAGAAGCGGACAAAACAATTCGCGCTCCGAATTCTGAAACTCGTTGGGGCTTTGCCCAAAACAGTGGCGGGTAAAGCGATTGCAGGCCAACTTGCTCGGGCGGGAACCGCGGTAGGAGCCAATTATCGTGCGGCATGCCGCGGACGATCTAGAGCCGAGTTCGTTGCGAAAATCGGCGTGGTTGAAGAAGAAGCGGATGAAAGTGCATATTGGATGGAATTGATTATTGAGGGTGAACTCCTAAGGCTACAGCAGGTAGCACCTTTACTTACGGAGGCAAACGAACTGGCCCGAATAATGGCTAGATCGCGAATTTCAGCGTCCGAGAAACTCAAGCCGAAGAGTAGCGGCAAATCGGCAATTGGCAATCGGAAATTGGCAATGACCTATGGCTGAACATGACGAAGGCTTTGTCCTGACCACGGTTGATTCAATCACGAATTTCGTGCGGCAAAAGATCGCGGCACCAATGATTGATTCAAAACCGGTGCAGTTCGGTGTCAACTGGGCCCGCAAGTCTGCCATCTGGCCTATGACGTTCGGGCTGGCTTGTTGTGCGATCGAGATGATTGCCACCGGTGCCGGCCGCTTCGACATTGATCGATTCGGCGCCGGAGTCTTTCGCCCCAGCCCGAGACAGAGCGATCTGATTATTATCGCCGGCACGGTAACCCTGAAAATGGGGCCCGTAGTTCGTCGTGTCTTTGATCAAATGCCCGAACCGAAATGGGCGATCGCCATGGGCGCCTGCGCCTCAACCGGCGGCCCTTTTGACTCTTACTCGACCATGCAGGGTGTCGATCGAACAATCCCCGTGGACGTTTACATTCCCGGTTGTCCTCCGCGACCGGAAGCTCTCCTGTACGGACTGATGCGCTTGCAGGACATAATCATGCGCGAAGCTCCCTCGGCTTATATTTTTGAATCTGATGGGACTGTGCATCGTCGTCGATCGTTCGATAATGACGATCAACCACAGATAGCAGCTTCAGCAGAAAAAAAAGCCGAAGCTGCGGCATAGCGCAACGCT
The DNA here is from genome assembly GCA_035469005.1 of Pyrinomonadaceae bacterium. Taxonomy (GTDB): domain Bacteria; phylum Acidobacteriota; class Blastocatellia; order Pyrinomonadales; family Pyrinomonadaceae; genus UBA11740. The sequence continues at coordinate 1,593 of DATISD010000305.1, forward strand.
TCGGAGTCAGCCTTTAGACTGCGATTCTAATTCACGCTGAAGCTTGAACTCCGAACTGCCTGACTTGAACTATCCCCCGCGATAACAATTCGATTTTTTCAATCAATCTTTCTGGGGATGACTCTGATGAAAGTATTTACGTCTATCAAACTGCTTCTGCTCTTTGCTGTCCTGCTGACAGTGCCCGTCGCTGGCAGCGCCCAAACAAAACCGCGGTTGAAAAAACCGGCGCCAAAGCCAGCCGCGCCACCCATCGTGCCGGTCGGCACCAACTTAAAGATTCGCTTGAATGACACGCTGTCGAGTAAGGAATCGCGTGCCGGCGATAAGTTCACCGCCATCGTAATCGATCCCGTGCGATTCAATGAGGCGACGGTGCACGGCCACATTCGTTCGATCGTCAAATCCGGCAAAGTACAAGGGCGAACGACGATGAACCTCTCGTTTGATTCGATCGACCTGCCGGGACCTGACGGCAAGCATGGAGTGCTGCACGGCTACGTGAGCAGAGTCTACGGATCGAATTCCGCCAAAACGGATGAAGAAGGTGGCGTGCAGTCCGAGAGCCGCGGCAAGCAAACGCTCAAACGGGGCGGCATCGGCGCGACGGCAGGCGCGATCATTGGCGGCCTCGCCGGCGGCGGAAAAGGCGCCGCGATCGGTTTGATTCTCGGCGGCGCGGGCGGCGCCGGTTCACTCGCCATCAAGGGCAGTAAAGAACTAAGACTGGAATCGGGAACTGAGATGCTGGTTCACGTAACCAGATAATTTGCTTAGAACGACAGATAGAATTGATGCTCGAGCATAGCCGTCATCTCTTTGGTCAAACCGGCCTTGTCTTTGAAAAGATCCCACACCATCCCAGAGATGGGCGGCTCACTCTGTGAAGTTATCTTGCGAGTAAAGCGAAACCGATCGCATGGACTCGGGTGCGTATCATCTTCGCTCGTTTCGCGATTTATAACTCTCTGCGCCGCCTCCTTCGCTTCCGGATTGTCCGTCAAAGGCAACTCGTACAAATTCTGAAGCGCGCTTTGAGCGTGGGCCGATTCGTTAATCGCCTGCGTCGCCGTCACAT
>DATISD010000306.1:0-3147 GCA_035469005.1 Pyrinomonadaceae bacterium
TGAAGCAGTTCCACTCGATCGTCGAATTTGATGAGACTGAGCCGGTCTTTGGGATCAAGCTGCGTAGCAAACTGTTCCGCGGCGCGGCGAAAATCATCCAGATTGGCGGTCACCGAGGACGACGCGTCAACCATCAGCACGACATCGACAGGAACCTGGCGCAACGCGAAATCACTTAACGGCTGTTCGAGATTGTCTTCGAAAACGTGAAAGTCTGATCGTGTTAGATCGGAAACCAGGCTTCCGTTGGCATCACGCACTGTGACCGGCAGCATTACCTCGGTGGTTTCCACCCTGATTACGTCAGTAGGCTTCGCTTCGGCTTCGGGTTTCTTGCGCAGCAGCGGCGCCGGGGGAGGCGGCCCCAATCGTTTCAGGTTTGAATTAGGAGTAGGCGTCGGCTTCGCACTTCTCGCCGCTCCTCGCTTTTGTCCGGTTGTTGGTTGGACGAAGACGAGGGCCAGGATGGCCAGAATCAGAAGGCCGCCGGCGCCGCAGGTTTTGATGGCCACGGAAAAGCGTTTACTGCGGTTTGGAACTCCCATTGGATAGTGGCCTGGTCTTGCCTGGGCCGGAATCGTCTCCCATGGCGGCTTTCATGGCAGCGAGAATCTTGTCGCCCACGCGATGTTTGCGTAAATCGGCGATCTGGGGTGCAGAAAGATCGAAATCGACGGGTGACTGCTCAATTCTCCGGACGATGGTGCCTTCCGAAAAACCGGCTTCCACCAGTTCGATGATCGAGTCATTCGTCAGCGAAGGCGTCTTCTCCAATTTGAGCGGCCCATTACCGGGTTCCGTTGGTGGACGGATTATCCGAACCGTGGCCGTGCCGGTGGTCACGGTATCGCCGGCCGCGTCCGTACCGCCGCCACCGCGCGTGCGCGTGCTGCTCTGTCCGCTCCCAGACGAGCCAAAGATGTCTCGTTGATTCTGCGCGGTTCCGGAAGTTGAATTTCCTTTTTGTTTATCGCGCTTGTCCTGGAAAAAAGGATCGTTCTCCCAGGCTTCATCCCCGGCCATCAGCCCCTGCTGCCGGTTAAGCATCGCGAGGATGATGTTTTCGCTGACTCCACTGCGCTTCAGCTCGATCATGCGCTCGGGCGACAAGTCGAATGCCGGCGGCCGAGCATCGATGATCGAAATTACCGTTTTCTCTTTAAACCCCGCGCGAACCAGTTTGAGGACCGCGGCATTTGTCAGTGGCGTGTTGTTATCAGTCGTCTGGGCCCCGACGAACCCGGTGGAGAGAACCGCCAGAATCAGGACCAGAAAAATTCGGTGCGCGAGCCGGATCATAATGCTCTCCGTTTCCTATTGCGGCGATCCTGAACGCTTCTCCTGACTATCTTTCGGGTCAGTTCCATATCGCCGCGTAATTCGTTGCACGTATTCACGTGTCTCTCGATATGGGGGGATCTTGCCACCGTATTTTAGCACTGCTCCCTCGCCAGCGTTATAGCTGGCCAACGCCAAATCGACCCGGCCACCAAACATTTTCAGCAACTCTTTCAAATATTGAGTACCGCCAAAGATATTCTCAGCCGGATCAAACGGCCGCCGCACCCCAAAACGGCTGGCGGTTCCGGGCATAAGCTGCATCAGGCCCTGAGCGCCTTTGGGGCTCACTGCCCCGGCACGGAACTGCGACTCGTGCTCAATCACGCAAAACACCAGGTAGGGATCAACTCCGAATCGGGTCCCATTTGCGCGGATTAGTTGATCGATCCTGCTGTTGCCGGTGGTCCAATCACGGTGTCTCCCGCCGGCCGGTTTTGCCATCGCAGACTCAGCTTCAATACTTTCGATGCGATCGGCGCTGATCAGCACAGAGAAATTGCCCCGCCGGCACCACGCGCCTTCCTCGTTTTGAGTAACCTCGTCGACCTTCATGCGCGCGCCGCCCTTGAGCAAAACCCAAAACGAGTCGGGAGCCGGAGGGGTGGCATTAGCCGCCGTCGCCGGCGCTTCTGCCGCGCCCTCGGCAGGCTTGTCGGCCGGCTTCTCGACCGGCGCGCGAACGGTTTCAACCGAACTTACGGAACGCGTAATGCGCTCAGTCACACTCCCGCGGCGAATCCACAGCTCGCCGTTAAGCTTGAACACTTCGTCAGCGTCACTCGTCGAACCGTCCGCAAAACGAATCTGTTTGCCGATGATCTTTGCTTCCGAAGAAGCTTCGGCGGCTTTTCCGCCCGCAGCCTCCTTGACGGTTGGGTTTGCGCCCGCCGGAGCGGTTTTCTCGTCTGCCGGCTGTGCCTGCTTGTCCTTTGGCGTTTGAGTCTGAGCGTTGACCGCTGTACCGCAGGCAAGGAACACACTTACAGCCAGGATATACAGGAGAAGCTGGTGCCGGGAGCGCGGACGTCCGCGTCCGCACTGAGCGCGAAGCGCGAACCATGTAAGTAACGCGTCGAGGTGCCTGGCGCCAATGCGGACGGGGACGTCCGCGTTCCCAGCATCGGCCGGTCTTTTAGATCCGAACACTACCCAGTTTCGGAATTTCAGAATCTGGTCAATCATTCGATGACTTTCTCACATCTGAAGTGGAGCCTCAGGCATTGCTTCAGAGATGCTCGGTTCGAAAGAGTGCGCCGCGCCGAAATAATTTCGCCAGGCGACATCGATCAGTTCCGGAGTCACCTTTGGCTCGATCCCTTCAAACAAACAGATATCGTTGATGCGATTCAAAAGGTCGCGCGGCTCACATGATTTCATCAGGCGTCGTTCCCGCTCATATCTTCGCACCACGTGATCAAGGCAAACCGGATCCAAGGGAGTCCCGCGCGTGGCGGCGGCCCGCTGGAAAATTTCAATATAGGCTTCTTTGGTGGGCGGTTCGATCCGCGCCCGGTAACCCATGCGGCGCAGGAAAGCCTCGTCGACCAGTTCCTTTTCGTCGAGGTTGGTTGAAAAGATAACCAACTGCTCGAAAGGAACTTCGATTTTCTGCCCACTGTGCAAAGTCAGAAAATCAATGCGCCGCTCGAGGGGCAGGCTCCAGCGATTGAGTAGATCGCGCGGCTCCACCCGTTGCCGCCCGAGATCGTCGATCACTAAAGTTCCGCCATTCGATTTCAACTGAAACGGCGCCTCATAAAACCTCATGGTTTCGGACCACGCCAGATCAGTAGCCTCCAGAGTCAG
>DATISD010000307.1:0-4579 GCA_035469005.1 Pyrinomonadaceae bacterium
CGAACAAATCTTTGCTCAGGAGATGAACTCGCATAAGGATCGCAGCCGCTTATTGGAAGAGAAATTTCAGGAAGCGAAAAAGAAAGCCGAAAAAGATACAAAGGTCTACCGGAATCCGCTGGATTTGGATTGAGAACCCTCGCGTTAGAGTACCGACTTTAGTCGGGTGTTTCTTTGAGAAAAGAACCCCGGCTGAAGTTGGTACTCTAACCTGCGCGGAGTAAGTTCAAAATAGGAGCTAACAAAATGAGACGATCTTTTCTCATGATTGCTTGCACGGCGCTGGTAATTGCCGGCTCAGTGATTAGCGCAACCTCACAGACAAAGATGCCGCAGATGACTTTTCGCGAGCGGACCCTGGCGAATGGGCTGCGGGTGTTGAGCGTCGTGGATAAATCGAGTCCGAGTGTGGCCATCAACGTTTGGTATCACGTCGGCTCGAAAGACGATCCGGATCAGCGCAGTGGCTTTGCGCATCTGTTCGAGCACATCATGTTCAAGTCAACCAAGAACATGAAAGCCGAAATGATGGATCGTCTTACCGAGGACGTAGGCGGCAACAACAACGCGTTTACCGAGGATGACGTGACCGTTTATTACGAGAACATTCCGTCAAATTATCTCGAGACGCTTTTGTGGGCTGAAGCCGAGCGACTGGCGAGTCTGACCGTTGACGAAGGAAATTTCGTTTCCGAACGCGCCGTGGTGCAGGAGGAATATCGCCAGAGTATCCTCGCTCCGCCTTACGGAAAGTTTTTTTACGTGTTGCAGCAGAAATCATTCAACTCGCATCCTTACAAGCGCCCCACAATCGGGAGCATCGAAGATCTCCAGGCGGCGACTGTAGAGAACGTGCAGAAGTTCCACTCAACTTATTATCGGCCGGATAATGCGACGCTGATTGTCGTGGGAGATTTCGATCCGAAGCAGCTCGACACCTGGGTCGATAAGTATTTTGCGCCGATTCCCAAGCCAAACCTGCCATTGCCGCGCGTCCAGGTGAAAGAGGATGCGCGCGCCGGCGAGAAGCGATTAACCGAGTATGGCTCAAACGTACCGTTGCCGGCCGTGGGGATCACTTATCTGGTGCCCTCGCAAAAGAATGAAGACTCAGCGGCATTGACGATGGCTGATGTGATTCTTTCGCAGGGTCGCTCGTCAAGACTTTACCAGTCATTGGTGTACCAACAGGTCGTCGCGCAAAGCGTTAATTCGAACGCAGACTTAAAAGAGGATGCAGGTCTGTTTTACCTGACAGCGATTCTCGCCGCGGGCAAGAAGCCTGAACAGGCAGAGAGTGCATTGCTCGCCGAAGTGAAGAAATTGCAGGACGCTCCGGTATCTGCGGCCGAATTAGAGAAGGCAAAGAACCAAATCATCGCGACCCAACTGCGGCAGCGAGAAACGAACCTGGGGAAGTCTCAGGCTTTGGGCGGCGCGGCAGTTTTGCTCGGCGATCCGAATCGCGTGAACACTGAGCTGGATAAACTACAGGCCGTGACGGCTGCTGACGTGCAGCGGGTGGCGAAAAAATATTTCACTCCAGAGAATCGATATGTATTTACCTACTTACCGGAATCAGCGCGCTCAACTTCGGGAACGAGCCAGCAGGGTCGCACACACGATTCAGCTAAAGGAGGATCGAGATGAAGTCTCTCATTAATAGAATCCAGGCTGTCTCGCTCGTTTCTTTGGCGCTGCTTTCGTTCGGCGTTTGTGTGATCGCACAGGAACCGCAAGCCACACCGCCTCCGGCTGCACCGCCGCGGACCGTCCCGTTTCCGCGACCGGTAGAAAAGACACTGGCGAACGGTTTGCGGGTCGTGGTGGTCCAGCGATCCGAGATGCCCCTGGTGACTGCGCGACTGCTGATTAAGAGCGGCGGCGAAGTTGATCCGAATGAGCTCGCCGGGGTCGCTGATATCACTGCGGCGTTGCTTACGCGAGGAACCACAACACGCAGCGCGACGCAGATTGCCGAACAAATCGAAGCGCTCGGCGGCTTCATTAACTCCAGCGCGGGATGGGATTCGTCAACGATTAGCGTAGACGTTTTATCGGCGCGAATCGGACCGGCGATGGAGATTTTTGCCGACGTCGTGCGCAATCCAGCGTTCAAGGAGGAAGAGATCACGCGGCTGCGCAGCCAGTATCTCAACAACTTGAAAGTCTCGCTGGGCCAACCGGGCTCGATCGCCAGGCTCGCCGCGGGCCGAGTCATCTATCGCGACGCCCCTTATGGTCATCCGCTTTCCGGGACGCCGGAGTCGCTTCCGCGCATCAAGCGCGACGACATTGCCCGCATTCACGGAATGTTCTATCGGCCCGACAATGCGATCCTGGTGATTGGTGGCGACATGACTCCCGAGAACGGCTTTGCGCTGGCGCAGAAGTATTTTGGGGATTGGCCGAAGCCAGCCAATGACTTGCCGAAGATGCCAATTGGAACACCGGTCAGCGACGCAAAGAACCGGCGCGTCCTCGTAATCGACATGCCGGATGCCGGCCAGGCCGCCGTGCTGGCCGCCCGCACCGCGATCAGTCGCAACAGTCCGGATTATTTTCGGGGCATCGTGACTAACGCGATCCTGAGCGGATACTCTGGCCGCCTCAATTGGGAGATTCGCGTCAAGCGCGGACTGAGTTATGGCGCCGCCAGCTCGCTCGACATGCGGCGTTGGGCTGGCTCTTTCTCAGCTTCAGCGCAAACCAAGAACGAGTCGGGCGCCGAAGTCGCCGCGCTTACGCTGGAGGAAGTTTCGAAGCTGACAACGGGCGATGTGCCTGAAACGGAATTAAAGCCGCGCAAGGCTAGCCTGGTTGGTAACTTTGCCCGGGCGCTGGAAACGAACAATGGACTGGTCGGGCAGGTGGGGTCGTTAGCGCTTTATGGCATCAGCTTTGACGAAATCAACAAGTATGTGTCCAATGTTGAGGCAGTAAAACCCGCCGACATTAAGAGCTTCGCCGCGGCGAACCTCAGCACCGACAGCACCAGCCTGGTCGTGGTCGGCGATGCGAAGAAGTTTCTGCCTGCTTTGCAGAAACAATTTTCCCAAATCGAAGTGATTCCCGTTGCCGAACTCGATTTGAACAGCGCCAGTTTGCGACGCGTGATCAGCAAGAACTAACATTCCTTTTTTCTCTGTGTCCTTTGTGGTGAAGTATTATTCCTGCTTAGGACACAGAGAAAGTACCTAATGCATCGTAACCTTCGTTCCTTCCTCGACCTCCTTCGTCGCGAAAAAGATCTCGTCACGATCGATGCGGAAGTCGATCCATATCTGGAAATCGCCGAAGTCCATCGACGCGTGATTGAACGCGGCGGGCCCGCGTTGCTATTCAATCGAGTGGAGGGAAGTCGCTTTCCGGTTGTCACTAATCTATTCGGCACAGCCAAGAGAATTGAGCTTGCTTTTGGGCGAAAGCCGGAAGAATTCATCAAACAGTTGGTCAGCGTTGCTGAATCGCTTCTGCCACCTAATCGCTCTGAACTTTGGAAACATCGCAAGTTGGTTCGCGATTTTCTTAAGCTCGGGACACGCAAAGTAGCGCGGGCCCCGGTCACCGAAGTCGTCGAAAAGCAGGTGCAGTTCGGACAACTCCCCGTGCTGACTACCTGGCAGGGAGACGGCGGACCGTTCATTACGCTGCCGCTCGTCTACACCGAAAATCCTACGACGAAGAAACACAACCTCGGCATTTATCGCATGCAAATTTACGATGCGAACACCGCCGGATTGCACTGGCAGATTCAAAAAGGCGGCGGCTTTCATTATCACGCGGCCGAACAAATGAATCAGAACCTGCCGGTCACAGTCTTTCTCGGCGGGCCGCCCGCGTTGATCATCTCGGCAGTCGCGCCTTTGCCCGAAGATGTGCCAGAGTTGATTCTGGCTTCATTGCTGTGTGGCGAGAAGTTGCGCATGACGAAGAACCCGATTGGTGGCGCGCATCGTCTGGTGGCGGAAGCCGAGTTCGCGCTTATCGGTCATGCGCATCCGCATTTGCGTCAGACTGAAGGGCCGTTTGGCGATCATTACGGTTACTACTCGCTCGAGCACGACTATCCGATCTTTCATTGTGAAGCGATCGCGCATCGTCGCGACGCGATTTATCCGGCGACCGTGGTGGGCAAGCCACGGCAGGAAGATTTCTTCATCGGCGATTACCTGCAGACACTCTTGTCACCCATCTTTCCTCTGGTGATGCCCAGCGTGCGAGACCTCTGGTCGTATGGCGAAACCGGATTTCATTCGCTGGCCGCGGCCGTGGTGCGCGAGCGTTACACGCGTGAGGCTTTGACGGCCGGGTTTCGCATTCTCGGTGAAGGGCAGTTAGCGCTGACGAAGTTTTTGATCCTGACAGACGGTCTGATTGATCTGCGGGACTTTCGTGTCGTGCTCGAACACGTTCTCGCCCGCGTGCGTTGGGAGACAGATTTCTTCGTCTTTTCGAACACGTCGATGGACACGCTTGACTACACCAGCGGCAAGGTCAATCAGGGAAGCAAAGCGATTCTGATGGGGTTAGGCGACGCTATCCGTGACCTGCCAGGCGAATTTCGCGGGGAACTGCC
>DATISD010000308.1:0-3986 GCA_035469005.1 Pyrinomonadaceae bacterium
GCAACTCGCGATAAGCAGCCGCAATAGTATTCAAGTTAACACCAAGATCGTCAGCGACTTGCCGAACCGGCGGCAGAGCCATCCCCTCGCTCAGCGCGCCGCGCGCAATCAACCCCTTAATCTCGTCAGCGACCTGCCGGTAGACCGGCCGTCGATCAGTTTCGTCAATTGTTATATACATAGTCGAGTGTCGCTAGACACTATACAGCTATTCAATATCTTCGTAAATAGGTTGATTATTTTGAGGTTGACCGTATTAAATCAGCCACGCTCAAGGCGACTTCGACGACGCCGGCAACGCCGGCATTAGACGCCACGGTGTCGCTGACGAGAAAGACATTTTGGTACGGCGTTGTTCGCAGACTCGGGAGGCTCGGGCTGGGCTGGCCTATCATGCCGAACTTTCGCCGCGTGCTTTCATAGAAGGTCTGGGGCGTGGCCGTCTCAATTACCTCGACGCTGTCGCCCAATTCCGGCATCGCCGCATGCAATCGCGACCAGAGGGTTTCGAGCACTGACTGATCCTGCTCTTCGTGTGCGGAATGATCCTCGTGAAACGAGAACCAATCTTCCACGCTCGTAAAACTCGACAGGCTTACCGGAACTGTTCCTTCGGTCGTCCTCGAATCGAAATCCGCGGACACGAATAGCACAAATTGGTTGAATTCCGGATTGTAGGATCGATCCTGTTGCCAGTCTGTCAGGGCCAGAATGCGTCGCGATGAAAGGCGCAGTGCGATGGACCGATCCATGCTCAAAAAAATCTGGTAAGCGCCCCAGGCGCGCATCTGCTTAAGTTGTGAAGAAAACGAAGCCGGTGTGCGGCTCATTCCGATCAATTTGCCGTAGGTGTCCCACACCGTGAGATTGCTGATGATCGCCTGCGTGGCGACCACCCGTTCGCCATTCAACAAGTCAACACCAGCAGGGATGCCATCTGGGCCATAGGCCAGGCGCAGGGCCGTTGAATTCAATCGCAGGGTGCCGCCGCTTGCTTTCAGAGATGTAGCCAGAGCGTCGGCCAGCGATTGCCCTCCGCCTTCGATGCTCCAGTAACCCCTCGGCGCCAACGCCAGGGCCGCTGCCTCGTAACTGCATTGGTCGCTCGAGCTTTGCGCGAAGGTTTGCAGTTGGACGTCAATGAACCTACGAAATCTTAACGAACACTCATCGAGGTGATGGGTAACAAGCTCGCGCGCCACATGGGATTTTGTCCCGTCCGCCAATTGCCTGAGGTCGCGATAGAACTCAATCGCCGCTTTTGCACATTCAGGAAAGGCCGAAGCCAAATGAGATTCGAACTGTACGACGTCTTCAACGACGGAGATCTCAACGCCGTCCGGCAGGCGAACGGAGTAGGCCGGCGATAGCGAGTGAATTGCTGGAGGAGCGACGGGCAACTCTGAAAACACACGATCATAAATCCCACCTTGCTCCCAACCGGAATACAACCCAAAAGTTGGCTCGAAACGAAGCCCCTGATGTTCGACATTCGCGATGCAGCCGCCGACCTGCGATTGTCTTTCAAACAGACAAACGTTAACTCCCCGAGCAGCGAGCAGCGCGGCCGCAGTCAATCCCCCAATGCCGCCGCCGACTACGACTACTTCGTAATTCATCGATTAGCTCAGAAAGCGGAGAATCTTGAGTGCGCCGTTGACCGGGTGTTGTCGCCACAGCTCCAGCCCGGCACGAATGTAAGGTTCAAGCACGATGATTATCGACTGAACGCCATTGAAGACGAGGTGGACCACAAAGCATGGAAGCAGCCGTCCCGTGCGTGCCCGAATCATTGTCAGCGCGACGCTCAACAGTGTGATTGAGGAAATGGCGCCGGCATTCGGCCAGTACTGCACGACGTGCAGTCCGGCAAACATCGAAGCAACTACCACCACGGCCCACCACTGTCCGATTGCTCTCTGAAGAGCTGAATACAACAGACCACGGTAGATCATCTCCTCCACCAGGGGAGCAGTGGCGACGGCAATGATTGCCAGAGTAACGGCGGCGGCGCGCGAGCTTTCGAGAATTCGATCCAGATCGGTTTTTTGTCCGCCAAACAATCCCACCAGGAAAAGTGTCAGGATGAACAAAGAAATAGCCAGGGCAGAACTTCTCCAAAGTCCAAAACTCGGAGTCCAGCTCCAGCCGAAAACCTCTTTGATTGAGCGTTTGCCCAGCCGAGTTGCGACCGCCCAAATCAACGCCAGTGTCAGCAGATGCGAGGGCAGCGATCCGAGCACAAACAGGAAGATGAAAGTCTTGTCCCCGACCAGTGTTTCTTTCGTGGCCGCGATTCCGCGATAACGGTAGGCAAGGTACGGCAGCACGCAGATGTTGGGAACGATGAACAACATCACGATGCTCGAGAGCCAGGTCAGGACGGCTCCGGCCACACCCCACGGCGGATTGTCAGGGCTCGGTCCGGTAGCGGTCAGGCTGCGATCGGACGCAAGGATGGGCGGCGCCGGAATTGGTTCAGCGGCGAATACAGATTCGGGAGTTGTGCTCACTTGGTCTTCCACGCTGGAGGTCTGAAGGCGTTTAGTTTTTTTTCGCCGAATCGGGGGGTGGATTTTGTCCGTTATATTGCTCGAGCTTCCGGTAAATCGTCTTGCGGCCAATATTCAGCAGGCGTGCCGCCCTGGTCTTATCACCTGAAGTGTAGTCCAGCGTCGCTTCAATAGCTCGCCTTTCGATTTCATCCATTGATGATGGCACATCGATCTTGAGAGTGGAGCTGCGCCCCTCGCTTGCTGCCTGGGCCCGTTCGGCGCGCGCGAGTGCTTCCCGTTCGGCAGAGATGTTGCCGATGGCGGTCGGTAAATCCTCCAGTTCAATCTGGCGGCCAGCGGCGATAATTACGGCCCGCTCGATGGCATTCTCCAATTCGCGAACATTTCCGGGCCAGTCGTACGTGACCAGAGCACGCAACGCTTCCTTTGAAATCCCGGAAACGAAGCGGCTCGTTCGCTGCTTGTAGTGCTCGAGAAAGTGAATTACCAGAGGATGGATATCTTCGCGCCGCTCTCGTAACGATGGCAGACTGATGGGAAAAACAGACAAGCGGTAAAAGAGATCGCGGCGAAACGTACCTGCTTCGACTGCGCGCTCGAGGTCGACATTTGAAGCGGCGATTATTCGTACATCGGCCTTGAGCAGATCGCTCCCTCCCACGCGCGAGAATTCGCCGTCCTGAAGGACGCGTAAGAGACGCACCTGCGCCGCGAGACTCATCTCGCCTACCTCGTCCAGAAACAACGTGCCACCATCGGCTTCTTCAAAGCGGCCCTGCCGGCGCGCGCGGGCGTCCGTGAATGCACCTTTCTCGTGACCAAACAATTCGGATTCGAGCAGCGTTTCGGGAATCGCGCCACAGTTGAGCTTGATGTAAGGCTGATCTTCCCGGCCCGAGTTGAAGTGAATCAGATTAGCCAGCAATTCCTTTCCGGTGCCTGATTCCCCCTGAATCAACACTGAGGTTTGCGTGTCGGCCACACTCAGTGCCAGTTCGATGGCGCGGCGAATCGCCGGCGCCTGACCGATAATCCGATCTTCGCCGTAGCGTTCGTGCAGCGCGCTTTTCAGCCGCATGATCTCGGCCGAAAGATGATCGCGCTCAAGTGCCGTGCCGATCTGGTCGGCGATTCCTTCGACCAGCGCCACTTCATGGTCTTTGAACTGGTCGCGTTGCTGGCTCCAAACCAAACCAAGTAATCCGAAGGCGTGACCTGCGATCCTCACCGGCGCAATCAAGGCGGCCCGCCCTCCGAGGGTCGCATTGAACATCATCCGCAGGGGGAACGGGAGATCCGTTTCATGCAATTTCACGGTTTTTCCCTGTGACAGGATGTCGACCATCGCTGGATATTCCGTCACATCAAGCGACTGTCCGTGCGCCTCGATCAAACCGCGTACATTGTCGGTCACAGCATGCGGCGCGGCTTTGAAAGCTGCGAGGCTGATCCGATGTTCATCTGCGTCCA
>DATISD010000309.1:0-1865 GCA_035469005.1 Pyrinomonadaceae bacterium
CGGCCGCCCGAATGCGCCGGACCTCGTTAATCATCCGCACACTGTCGCGGCTGTAGGTTCCGGACGCGTCCAATGGTCCGCCCGCATTATGGTCCCAGCGCACCGGGATCTCGCGCAGACGCAACTGCGCCAGATGAGCCAGATAAATCAATTCGACGTCAAAACCAAACCGATCGATTTGCGCGGCTTCGATCAAAGGGCGGCAGACACTCATACGAAAAGCTTTGAATCCGCATTGTGTGTCCCAAAACGGCAGTCCCGTCGCGACGCGAACGATCAGGTTGAAAACCCGGCCGCCCTGTTCGCGGCGCCAGGGTTGATGCACGCCAATCAATCTTCGGTCGAGCGCGCGCGAGCCAAACGTTAGATCGCATTCACCGTTGCGAATCGGATCGACCAGCTTGGGAGTTTCCGTAATCGGCGTCGACAAATCCGCGTCGGAAAAGAGCACGATATTAGCTTGCGCTTCCAGCAGCCCGAGACGAACGGCATACCCTTTACCACGATTCTCAGCATAGCGAATTACGCGGCTGACCACCGGCGCCGAATCGTGAGCCACCCTCTCCGCAATCGCCGCGGTGTTATCCTGCGAACCATCGTCAACTACGAGCAGTTCGCTGGCATCCCGCCTTTCGCGCAGGTATTCGACGATCTTGCGCAGCGTCTGCTCCAGGCGCGCAGCTTCGTTAAAAGCGGGGACAACGATCGACAACTTAGGCGGCATCCCTGCCATTCTCAATGAATCGCGAACCGTGCACAAGGCCACGCTGCCTATAGATCGAGCCTTCAGGCTGTGAGAGAAGCAAGCTGAAGCCTGACTCTAAACGAGTGGCACGGGTCTCCCGCTCGTGAAACCACGCCCAGAATGCGCGTGCCGGATCCCGCTTCGGACGATGCGGCGCTTGTGCTATATTGAATCGCAACACCGCCTGCGGTAAGTCGCTATGTCCAGAAAATTCACAATCGTTGCCGCGCTGGTAATCGTGGCTGCCACTGTGGCCGGCGGCGTCCGTTCCCGCGCTTCAAGGCGTCACGCAGCGAATGCCAACTCGAACGTGGCGTCGGCTGAAAAATACGAAGCCGATAAGATCGAAGCGGATTATGGAGAAGCAATTTCTACCGTCGAAGAACGATACGCAGGTGAGATCGATTACGAAAAGGCCACCCAGGCCGCAATCCAGGGAATGTTGTTCACGCTCGATCCGCACTCCGTCTACTTTCCCGCAACCGAATTTAAGAAGCTGAAAGAAGATCAATCGTCAAGTTTCTATGGTATCGGCGTTCAGATATTACGTCACGAGGACGGGGTATACGTCCAATCAGTTGTCGATAACACGCCGGCCTCGCGCGCCGGCCTGCGCTATGGCGATCGCATTGTCGAAGTCGATGGTAAAGACGCCCGCGATTGGTCCAGCGAAGAAGTTTCGAAGAACGTGCGCGGAGATCGCCTCAAGTCGGTCCTGGTGAAAGTGGAGCGCGCCGGTGAAGAAGTCCCCATCACCTTCAAAATTATTCGCGACGCGGTGCCGCTGCCGTCGATTCGCAACGCCTTCATGATCAACGCAACCACGTGTTATGTCGGGTTGGTCGGAGGCTTTCAGCATACGAGCGATGACGAACTGCACGAAGCAATTGCCAATCTCAAAAAAGACGGCATGCGTCAAATGATTCTGGATCTGCGTGGCAATCCAGGGGGCCTGCTGGATCAGGCGATTGATGTAGCCAGTGAATTTTTGCCGCGCGACAAAGTCATCGTTTCCGTCAAGGGCCGCAGTGAATATCACGAGCCGGCGGTTTACAAGTCTAACGGCAGCGAACCCGAAGATTTGCCGCTGGTAGTTCTGATTAATCGCAACACCGCTTCG
>DATISD010000310.1:0-4849 GCA_035469005.1 Pyrinomonadaceae bacterium
GCCATGCCGGCGAGGAAGAAGGGCAATAGCGGCGCCAGGAAATAAAGCGGCAGCCGATCCATTTCAAACGGGTAGCGAACCAGCAACCAAAGGCAGAGTGGAATCGCGCCGGCATAAAGCAGCGTCACCAAACTTGCTGCATTCATGGAAACCGGCTTGACTCGCTTCCATAAGTGGACCGTAAACCCTCCGAGTCCCCACCCCAACAGAGCGACGGAAATCGCTACGAACGCAAAGTGATACCAGATGCTGGCGGAGTAAATCCGCGTCAGTCCGACCTCAAGAATCAGACCTGAAAGTGTGATTAAGAAAACACTGAGACGAGTGCGCATATGGCGAAGTAGTAAAGAGGAAGCGAAACGAAACGTCAAGCCACAAACTTCCGGGTCATGTCCTGATTTCAGAATCTTTCTGTGACTCTGTGGTGAACCTGTTTGAAAGGAGATATCACCACCGAGACACGGAGAACCACAGAGAAACCGGAATCAGGGATGCGACCAACACCAGTTTGACCACGGCAAGTTCAAATCGCAGCGAACATCAGCGAGCGCGGATTGCTTTAGCAGTTTGCGATGCCTGATTGGCAGTCTCACTGCTCGCATCGATCTGAGCGCACGAGTCGATTAAAGGAATATCTTCTTTCGTACCGACATAAGCGAGCGCTCTCAGAGCCTCCAGAACTGTAGTCCGGTCAGGTATCAGCCATACGAGCGTTTGATTGGCACTGACCTGATCACCTTCTTTCGTAACGGCGGGCGCAGACACTCTGCCATCAACCGGTGAGCGAAATTCCTGTACGTTGCCAGAGGCATCGCGAATGCGCGCAAGTAAGTCGCCCGACCGAACTGTTGATCCCTGCGGCAAAAGACTGACGATCGTCCCGGCAAAGGGCGCTTTGACTTCGAATGATTGCAGCATCGCCCGCAACTCGGGGCGGCCCGCGGCGTCGCCAAAACGAACCAGTTGCAGCGCCGCGTTGCGACGAACCAGCGGGTCAGTGTCCTTGAGCAAATCCAGTAAGGCACGATGAAACTCCTCAGACTTGTGGTCCTGGCCCATGACCCAGGCGGCGGTCTTTCGGACTTCGGCCGTCTGGCTCTTCGTCGCCGCCACTATCTGCGGATAGAATTTTTTGACGGTTGGATCGCCGCGTTCCATTCTTTGCTCGACCTGTAGCAACGCATGTTGAATATGCCGTGGATTGTTCTCTTCGACGAGATAGCTGGCGATGTCGGCGTCAGAAAGGTTCCGGCCAAACCAGGTGAAATACCACGCCAGAAAAGGAACGATGATGAAGAGCGCCGCGACAATAACGAGCCAGAGGTTGGAAGGCCGTTTTTGTTTCAGTGCGGCCGAAGGCAGTTGGCCATTAGGACTTATGAATTCATTTTCCATTTACTATTGAGCATTTAACCACAGAGAACAGAGGAACACAGGCATTGCATGGAGAAATGATCCAAGCGCCGTCGTCGCTGCACTCTGCCGGCGCACTCAACGCCTCAATGTGATGGATACAAGTGATAAAGCATCAGGTAGACGAGGACGCCGGTTACGGAAACGTAAAGCCACATCGGCAAAGTCCATCGCGCCAGGGCTTTATGCCGCAGGAAATCGCCGCGCAGCGCCCGGCGCAATGTCACAATGATTAAGGGTACGATTGCTATCGCGAGAACGGTGTGCGTCGTCAAAATCGTAAAGTAAACAGGTCGCGCTACTCCTTGCCCTGCAAAGCGCGTCGCTCCGTGGTGCTGGTGATAGATGACATAGGAAATGAGAAAAACGATCGAGGCTGTGAGAGCTGACAGTTGACAGTTGCGGTGTGCATTTACCCGACCACGCCGAATGAAGTAATAGCCACTTGAAAGGAGGATAAAACTTGAAGCGTTGAGCGCGGCGTTCAGATGAGGCAAAACCGAGTACAGGTCAGTCATCAGATTGTCTTGCCGGTAATCAGGGCCATGGCTTCCGCGCGCGTGCGCGGGTCTTTGCGAAAACCGCCCAGCACTGCGGACGTTATAGTAATGGCGCCCGGTTTTTTGACACCACGCAGGGTCATGCACGTATGCTCAGCTTCGATCACGACCATGACACCCAGCGGCTGCAACCGCTGGAAAAGCGTGTTCGCGATTTCCGAAGTCAGACGCTCCTGAAGTTGCAGCCTGCGGGCGAAGGTTTCGGCGAGTCGCGCGAGCTTTGACACGCCCAGAATATTTCCATTCTTCGGGATGTAGGCGATATGACACCTTCCTACAAAGGGCGCCAGATGATGTTCACACAGGGACGCAATCGCGATGTCTTTCACAATCACCATCTCGTCGTGTTTATTACCCGAAAGCGGAACGACGTGTTGGCTTGCGTCTTCGCGCATGCCGGCTGTTAGTTCGGCATACATTTCAGCGACGCGTCGTGGCGTATCCTGCAGGCCCTCGCGATGGGGATCTTCGCCGATGCCTTCGAGGATCAACTTAACCCCATGTGCGATTCGTTCGAGATTAGGCGCAGTAAGACGATGCGTCTTCTGGCGCTTTCGTTTGATGTCGGTGACCTTTGCACTCATGATTTTAAGGGGCCGGTGTTAGAGCAGAGTTTGCGAAAAGCCCTCCGTCACGGTCGGGCTACTGCCCCGGCGGTTGTCCTCGATGTCGCAAATACGACTCTCGCGCAGCATCCTGGACCGTTCGAAGCGCCACGCTGGCTGTTACAGCAGCAGCGCGGCACTGTTCGAACTCTGGCATTACGTTAACTGATCCGTTATTTCTCTTCGCGACTTTAACATCAATTGGGCCGAATTGCGTCTCGACGCGAATCGTCTCACGTGACAACGCTCGGCGGTGAACTTCATAGCTGCGCGCGCCGATTGTCGTCGTCTCAGCGAAGAGCAACTGTAGGAACTTTTCCCGGTCGTCTGGCCGGCAAAGAATCGACACCAGAATGCCTGGACGATTCTTCTTCATTTGTGTATTCGTCAAATAACAATCCAGCGCTCCCAACTCGAAAGCACGATCCATGACATGGCCAAAAAGCTGGGGCGACATATCGTCTATGTTCGTTTCAATCATCAGCAGCGTTTCATCACTGTCGCCACACGCGTCAGGCTCGCCAATGAAAACACGCAGCGCGTTGGGAAATCCTTGCGGATTGCGCGTGCCTGCTCCATAACCGCTGGCTTCGATATTCAAAGACGGAATATTCTCAAACCGCTCGCAGACGGTGGTGATAATAGCCGCGCCAGTGGGCGTGACGAATTCACCTTCAATATCGCCGGCGTATATCGGCTTTCCTTTGAGAAGCTCAGCAACGGCAGGCGGCGGAATCGGAAAACGTCCATGGGCCATTTGGGCTATGCCGAAGCCGACCCGCAATGGGGACGAGATGAACTGTTCGATTCCGAGCCGGTCAAAACCAATGGCCGCGCCGCACACGTCGATGATCGCATCGATGGCGCCGACTTCATGGAAATGAATTTACTCAATTGGCTGGTTATGCACTCGACTCTCAGCTTCCGCCAGACGTGAGAAGATTCGCGCTGCGCGATCCTTGACCAGATCATTCAGACCCGAGGCGTAAATAATTTTGAGTATGTCGCCCAGATGCCGGTGTGCGTGCTCATGAGCGGTCTGCACATGAGCGTAGGTCGAGCTGATTCCCGATCGATCGACTGTTTCGAAATCGATTTTCCAGCCCGAGACGTTGAGCGACTGCAACTGCTCAATCAGCGCTTTTGGCTCGACGCCCGCGGCAACCAGGGCTCCGAGAATCATGTCGCCGCTTGCGCCGGCAAAGCAGTCAAAATAGAGAGTCTTCATGACCGTGTGTCAGAAGCCCGCGCGTCAGCAAGGGCTTGCTGAATTATTAAGTAGCACGCACTCTTTTCGCCCTCCCTCATGGTCGGGCTTCTGATACAAGCGGCAGGATCTCGCCGGCTTTGCCGGTCAGGACTTCATCGCAAAACTCCGACAGCGGCGTCAGTTCTGGATTCACTTCGACAACGTAAGCGCCGGCCGCCCGCGCAATCTCAGGAAGCGCCGCCGCCGGATAAACTACCGCTGACGTCCCCACGACAAAACATAGTTCACAGTGCTGGGCGGCGGCGGCGGCGCGCTCGAAAGCTCCAGCCGGCAGCATTTCGCCAAAGAGAACGACGTCCGGACGCAAGTGTCCACCGCAATCAAAGCACGACGGAACACCGTGATCGAATTTCAACTCGCGCACATCGTGACGAGTACCGCAATCGAAGCAGCGCGCCCGCCAGATATTTCCGTGCATTTCAATAACGTGACGCGACCCAGCAGCCTGATGCAAACCATCTATGTTTTGGGTGACCAACGCAAACTCTGGAAATCTGTTCTGCCAGCTCGCAATCGCTTCGTGTGCGGGATTCGGCTTCAAAGAGGCGAGCAACCCTCGCCGATAATTGAACCATTCCCAGACCGCCGGCAGGTCGCGCTCAAGCATCTCCGCAGAGGAAATGACGTCGAAGGGCATTCCCTTCCAAACCGTGGTATTCCCGCCGCCGCGAAAGGTCGGCACGCCCGATTCGGCCGAAACGCCCGCGCCGGTTAACACCACCACGTTCTTCGCTTTTGCGAACAGCTCGCGCAAAGCGTCAGAAACCATTGAATGCGCCCCAGCCTGCATGCGGAAACTGATGGTAGCAAGCCCGTGCACAAGTCGCAATTTCGCGATTTGGTGACGATTCAATACAATAGCGATTTTGCTCTAGTGGCAGATCTTCATTGTGTCACAAGCCCGCACGTCAGCAAGGGCTGGTTGCGCAGGGTTGCCCTCCCTGACGGTCGGGCTTCTGACACGAAGTCGCCCGGAAACATTGTGAATCTAACCGAACTCC
>DATISD010000311.1:0-3079 GCA_035469005.1 Pyrinomonadaceae bacterium
CGACAAGATCATCGAAATCGACCAATCCCCCATCGGCCGCACGCCGCGCTCAAATCCCGTCACCTACATTAAAGTTTATGATGCGATTCGCGAGACGTTTGCCGAGACGCGCGAAGCCCAGGCTCGTGGGTTAGATCCCTCGCATTTCTCGTTCAATGTCCCCGGCGGGCGTTGCGAAGTTTGCCAGGGCGACGGCACAGTGACCGTAGAGATGCAGTTTCTCGCCGACGTCGAACTTGTGTGCGAAGAGTGCAAAGGCACTCGGTTCAAGCAGCAGATTTTGGACGTTCGCTATCGCGGCAAGAACATTCACGACGTGCTGAACATGACCGTGCGCGAAGCGATTACGTTCTTTCGCGAAGTCACCAAAATCACGAATCGCTTACGCGTGCTGGACGAAGTGGGCCTCGGTTACCTGCGTCTCGGGCAATCAGCGACGACGCTCTCGGGCGGTGAAGCGCAACGCGTAAAGCTGGCGGCCCATCTTTCCAAACGCGGAGGAGTGAGAACGCTCTACATCTTCGACGAACCGACGACGGGCTTGCACTTTGATGACATCAACAAACTACTGGCTGCGTTCCGCGCGTTGATTGATGCGGGCGGATCGCTGCTGGTAATCGAACATAATCTCGACGTGATCAAGACCGCAGACTACATAGTCGACTTAGGGCTGGAAGGCGGATACGCCGGTGGTCAGGTTGTCGCCACCGGAACGCCGGAAGAAATCATGAAGGTGAATGAATCACACACCGGAAGATACTTGCAGCAACATCTTGCGGCCTCGAATGGTAAGGCTAAATTGCCGGCCGCTTAAGACGTCTTTCTCGAATTCCTGCTAACTCTTTGGAACCGCCACCACTCGGAAGCCGGTTTCGACGTCACGATAATCGACCAACTCTGATCCGCGGGCCGCGCAACGCAGGTAATCGAAATTTCGCGTGGCGAAAGAACCGCCTCGTTTAACTCTCTGCTTCAGTTCGTCGTTCTTCAGCCAGGGGCTGCCATCTGCCGGCGCTCCGTCGTAATTCAAATGAAAGACATCTTCGCACCATTCCCAGACGTTCCCGATCATGTCATAGATCTGAAACGCATTTGGCCGCCGCATGCCGACGGGTTGGACGTAATTATTGGAATTATTCTTGTACTGTGCGATTAAGTTCAGGTTAGCAGGCCGATCTTCCGTAGAGCCGGCGCGGCAAACATATTCCCATTCTGCTTCAGAAGGCAGCCGGTAGGCGTGACCATCTTTCAAGGCATTTAGCCGCTCGACGAACGTGTGGGCCTCCTGCCAGCTCGCATAATAAGTCGCGCGGTCATCGCCCTCGCCGGCCATCGGACTGGCCACCAAACTCTTTGCGTCGTTTTTGATCTTGCGTCTTTGTTCATCGACCGTGGTTGCCATCACTGCGCGCCACTGCCATTGAGTCACTTCATACCGTCCAACGTAGAAAGGTTGACTGATAGTCACATCGTGAGCCGGCTTTTCGTTGTCCGCGCCACCGGCCGATCCCATTATGAATTTTCCTTGAGGGATTAAGACGAATTCCATTCGGTATTGATTGGTGAACTTTGCCGGGGGCGACTTTTGGCGTGAAGGACCCTCGGTTGGCCAAACGTTCCGAAGCGACGCGCCCGGTTTTGGCGTCCCTCGTCCGGGCCTACCTTTTCCGGGCGCCGATCCAAACACGGATAGAAACACCAAAACCAGTAATAGTAGGTCGCAGGTCTGGCAGTGCCGATTCATCGATCTCCGTTTGAAAGCCGCCGCAATGATCCGAACAATACGGCTAGATTCTCTTGAGGTGTCTTTCGTGACGGACTCCAGGTTGATTGACCGCGCAATCTTAGCCAAGTTCTCTTGAATGCGCTAGAGTTACGCGCATGAGTTTGAAGGATCAGATTATCAGTGACATGACCGCCGCGATGAAGGCGAAAGACGCCGCGCGCACTTCGACTTTGCGCATGGTTAAGGCCGCCATCATGAATCGCGAGAAAGAGTGTGGCGGGGCTGTCACGGATGAAGATGTATTGAAGCTGTTACGCTCGCAAGTAAAGCAGCGCCGCGATTCCATCGAGCAGTATCAGAAGGCCGGACGCCAGGAATTAGTGGATAAAGAGAGCGCGGAGATCGCGGTGATTGAATCGTACCTGCCGCAAGCAGCCTCGGAAGCTGAAATCGAGCAAGCCGTCAGCGAGGCGATCGCCGACACGAGCGCGACTTCAATGAAGGACATGGGCGCGGTGATGAAGGCTGTCATGCCCAAACTTGCCGGTAAAAATGCCGACGGGCGCGCAGTCAGCGAAGCGGTAAAGAAAAAGCTGGCCGGATAGGATTTGCCAAAAACTCGCCAGAATGACTGTGAGGCCGGATACTGGGAGCGCGGGCGTCCTCGCCCGCATTGAGCGCGGAGCGCGAACAATAGCAGGTCCTGCCAATTAATTTTGATTGATCGAGTCAGGGAACAATGATTCAATGGGCCATCTGACCGCATGGTTCGATCGTGAATTTTTGCGGCTTCAGTCAGAGTGGCGCGAGCTGATTCGGGCGATCGAGCCGGAGAAGATTTACCAAAGGCCAAGCGCGCGTGGATCATCATTCGGTGAGTACGTCGTTCGCAGCGCACGGGCAGTCGAACAAACATTCGGCGGGATCACCGCCAATCTTTGGGACGATCCGTTTGAGTGGACGTTGCCGGAAAATTTAACGACACCCGAGAAACTGCTTGAATACTTTGACGAAGTCGGGGCCACGCGCCAACGAGGTTTCGCGTTGTTCAAGAATGACGAAGACTTGATGAAAGAGGTGATGACGCCCTCGGGCAAGATGCAGTTGGCGTCGTTGTTGCTGGACACGCTCGTGCGCGCACGTCATCATCAACTTAAGGCACGAGAAGTTTACAAACAGATCAAAGCAGGCGCGGGAAGCTTTGCACAGAAAAATAATTGAGAAAGTTACGGAACCGCGAGCGGTAGCGACCGGGTTAAAGGCGCAAGCTGATCTATTCTCATATTGTTCCGCAATGAAGAGTCTTTTGAAAGAGAGTATCCTGATCCCGCTCGCTATCGCTCGCGGTTCTGT
>DATISD010000312.1:0-3212 GCA_035469005.1 Pyrinomonadaceae bacterium
TACATCATTACGTATGGTGCGCGCTATGCGAAGCAGTTAGGCATCGGAAGGTTAGGAAGGTGATTTGGCGCGCTGTTAATGATGAGTTCTCAAAAAACAGAATTGACCAGCAAGCTCTCTCGCGAGTATTTCGAGCGCGCGTCACGCGTATCTCCCGGCGGCGTGCACAGTCCCGTGCGTGCGTTCAAAGGCGTCGGCGGCACGCCGGTATTCTTTCGTAGCGCGCAAGGCGGACTTCTGACATCGGTCGATGGCCGCGAATACATTGATTTTTGTCAGAGCTTCGGCCCGCTGATGCTCGGCCATCGCGACCCGGATGTGGCGGAAGCTGTGAGAGAAGCGATCGAGACAGCCTGGAGCTTTGGCGCCTGCGAGCCTTACTCGCTGGAATTGGCTGAGTGGATTACCTCTCGCCTGCCGTGGGTCGAGATGCTTCGGTTCGTTTCTTCCGGCACCGAAGCGGTAATGAGCGCTCTGCGAGTCGCGCGGGCCGCAACCAATCGAAATCGCATTCTTAAATTTGAAGGTTGTTATCACGGACACTCGGATTCTTTGCTGGTCAAAGCCGGAAGTGGTTTAGCCGGCGCATCGGCAAGTTCGAGCGCCGGCGTCTCTGCGAACGTCGCGAGCGATACTTTAGTGGCCCCGCTTGACGATGAACAGGCTGTCCGCGAAATTTTTGATCGATTCGGGAATGAAATTGCGGCGGTGATTCTGGAGCCGCTCCCGGCGAATTATGGCTTGCTGATTCAGCGGCGCGAATTCATCGAAGAGACAGTCAAAGTTGCGCGTGCTCACGGGGCCCTGGTGGTGTTTGACGAAGTAATCTCCGGCTTTCGTGTGGCCCTCGGCGGAATGGCGGAAGTTTTGGGAATGCGTCCTGACCTTGTGACCTACGGCAAGGTCATTGGGGGAGGTTTTCCCGTCGCGGCCTACGGAGGCCGAAAGGATTTGATGGAATTGGTTGCGCCCGTCGGGCCTGTCTATCAGGCAGGAACATTGAGCGCGAATCCGGTGGGCATGCGTGCGGGCTTGGCGACGCTGCAGAAGTTGGAGGCCGTCAATGCCTACGATCAGTTGGAACAGAAGACGAAGGCGTTTTGCGATCGCTTAAATTCTGAGCTGCAATCACGCGGTCTTCCGTTTGACGTCGCGCGCCAGGCTTCAATCTTTTGGTTGCATCTAAAAACTGAGAAACCAATTCGTCGAATTGAGCAAATCCCGTCCGAAAGTTCAACAGCCTTTGCGCGCGTGTTTCATGCGGCGTTGGATCGCGGAGTGTATCTGGCGCCCAGCGCATTTGAAGTTAACTTCATGTCGCTGGCGCACGCTGAAGATTTGCTTGAACGAGCGCATGAAGTGATTTTGTCGGCGGCGGAAGAGCCGCAATAAAGATTACTCCCTCTCCCAGCGGGAGAGGGAATTCATAAAGATGAGCAAGCAACGCAAGACAAGTCGCATTGCTATCGCCCTGGTGACGCTGTGGGTTGTCTTCACGGTCACGCTCGCCGGTTGGTGGCTGATCTTTGGCCTGCGACAGCTCGATCTAATCAATCAATCAAACCTGGAAGGCGCAGCGCAACTCAATCGGCATTACCAGATGCTGTTGTGGGAAGGCGGCATTTTGATAGCCTCGTTGATTGGCGGTGGGCTGGCTTTGCTTTACTACGCGCGCCGCGAACAAAAACGTCACGCTCAGGTCGAAGAATTTTTTGCTGCCTTTACACATGACGCGAAGACGGCGCTGGCCAGTCTGCGTTTACAGGCGGAAAGCCTGCGTGAAGACTTCGCGGGTTCGGAGGCCAACCCTCTTTTGGAGCGTTTGCTGAATGATACTCTGCGACTGCAACTGCAATTAGAGAACTCGCTTTTTTTGGTAAACCTGCCGCGCGGAAAATTCTTCCTTGAGCCGATTCGATTGAGTGACCGGATTGAGGCGCTGCGGCTGCATTGGCCCAACGTGACCATCAGGCTGAATGGTGACGGAGTGGTGATGGCCGATGCGCGCGCTCTCGAGAGTGTGCTGACGAACCTGGTACAAAACTCCGTCATTCATGGCCACGCGACCCGGGTGGACGTGACGGTGCGCCATTCCGACGGCCGATTGAGTTTAACCGTGATCGATAATGGCCAGGGCTTTCAAGGCGACCTAAGTCAACTCGGCAAGCTTTTTGTCAGGCCTGCGCGCAGCAGCGGCAGCGGCGTGGGCTTGTACATTGTCCTGCAGTTGGCTAAGGCAATGAACGGCACGATTAGGTTTTGTAGTGGCGAAGAGAGCGGCTTTGTGGCCGAGGTTGACCTGCCGGTAGCTCCGGGTACGCACGCCTCCGGCGTGCTTTGCGAAAACCAGCACGCGGGAGGCGTGCGTACCGAAGGTTTGCCTTCTGAAAATCCGCACGCCAAAGATTTGCACGCCGGAGGCGTGCGTACCGGAAACGTGCGCACCGATTATGAAGCGACTGCTACTGGTCGAAGATGATCGTTCGCTCGGCGCGACTTTGCACGAGCGTCTGCTGCGCGAGAAATACGACGTCGCGTGGGTCGAGACGAAGCAACGCGCAGAGAAGAAACTGGATGAAGGCGTTTGGGATTTGGTGATTCTTGACATTGGCTTACCCGACGGCTCCGGCTTCGAGTTGGCGCGGCATATTAAGGAAAACAAGAGGCTGCCGATCATGTTTATGACCGCGCTCAGTACAGCTGAGCACCGGTTGGAAGGATTTGAAATTGGCGCCGAAGAATTCATTCCCAAGCCGTTTCATCTGAAAGAGCTTCTGCTGCGCGTCGAGCACGTGCTTGAAAGACATCCTGTTCGTCATCAGGCTTCGTGCAATGGACGCACCATCGAACTCGAGAGTAGAACGATCGTGCAGCCGGACGGAAAGCGCGAAACTCCGGCTGCGCGTGATTTTGAATTGCTGCAACTGCTAATTAACAGTAGTCCGGGCGTCGTCAGCCGCAACCAAATTCTCGACGAATTGTGGGGCGAAGATAAGTTTCTTAATCAACGAACGATCGACAATATGATCGTACGCCTGCGACAAACGTTAGGCGATTCAACGGGCAGTTGCATCCGCTCGGTTCGTGGGGTTGGGTATCAATGGTGTGGAGATTAGCGCAAGTTGCTAACTTGCTTTCCCTCTCCCTTTGGGAGAGGGCTAGGGTGAGGGCTTAGCGGGGGAGAAAAACAAAAGTAGTTGCTCGCGTAATCC
>DATISD010000313.1:0-3779 GCA_035469005.1 Pyrinomonadaceae bacterium
GTGAACGTGATCGGCACTTTGAATTTGTTGGAAGCGGCCAAGGGAAGCAACGCCGAATGTGTGGTATACGCCAGCTCGGCGGCCGTCTTCGGGGCCGCTGACATCGCGACTCCGCTCGACGAAACGGCTGCGACGGAGCCGGCCACGCACTATGGCGTCTTCAAGCGCACTAACGAGGGTAATGCGCGTGTCTATTTTTTGGATCACGGATTGAACAGCGTCGGCCTAAGGCCGCTGACGGTGTATGGCGTCAATCGCGATACAGGTTTGACGAGCGATCCAACCAAAGCGATGAAGGCGGCAATCCTCGGCATCCCATTTCACATCCGCTTTAGTGGCGCGACCGATTTTCAATATGTAGAAGACACTGCCGCCGCGTTTATCGCCTGTGCGGACAAAGCCCCGGACGGCGCTCATGTTTTCAACCTGCACGGTGAGACGGTCGAGGTCGAACGAATCGCGGAAGTCATCAACCAAAATGCGACGCCGCAACTCGTTACCTTTGGCGGTCCGCCAATCCCGATTGCTCCGGCGTTGGACGATAGGTCCATCAAGCGTGTGATTGGTGATTTGCCATCCACACCATTGGAGGTGGGCGTGCGCAAAACGATGGGCCGCTTTATGGAATTGCAGGCCGCCGGGCGGCTGGATACGAGTGACATAGAATCAGAGATTTCGGCGGCACGGGAGAGAAGCGTTTGAGCACCTCGATTGAAACCTGGGAAAAGGCGGAAGCGCCGCGCGAATCACAGGCCACTATGCGGGCCAGCGTTTTGTGTGATGTCGAACGGATAGAGGTGCGCGAGGTTCCCTTGCCGGGCGCGTCCGCTCACGAGGTCGTTGTGCGCGTGTCGGCCGTTGGCTTGTGCGGGACCGACGCGCACATCTTCGCGGGCCATGCCAACTACCACATCGACGAATACGGACAACCGATTCCTTTTGAGCTCGATCCGCAGATCCTTGGCCATGAAATCAGTGGCTGTGTCGAAGAAGTGGGCAGTGAAGTAAAAGACCTCCACCCCGGCGATCGGGTGGTGCTGGATCAGGGACTCAACTGCATGAGTCTGAGGCGCGACCCGCTGTGCGAGTATTGCCGCACGGGTGACTCGCACCAATGCGAGTTCTACGCCGAACATGGAATCACCGGATTGCCAGGCGGGTTGGCTGAGTTCATCTCAGTCCCGGCAGTCAATGCCATCCCGATTCGCAGCGATCTGAACCTGGCAGAGGCAGCGCTCGCGGAACCGTTAGGTTGTGTTATTCATGCCTCGGATGCGGTGGCGCGCACGCGCGCACGCTATCACCTGAACGGCAACTCGAGCGGGCGTCAGGTCGAATCAGTGCTCGTCTGCGGTGCGGGTCCGGCGGGCCTTATGTTTGTTCAGTATCTGAGGCTCGTGCTCGGATACGATCGATTGTTATTAGTGAGCGAGCCCAACCCGGACAAGCGCGAACTCTCTCTGAAATTCGGCGCCGACCGGGTCATCGATCCCGGCGATCGTGATGCGGTCGAGGCAGTTCATGATTATACGGACGGAAAGGGTGTTGATTACCTGATCGAAGCGTCCGGCGCCGGACGAGTGCTCACGTTCATTCCCGGACTGATCAGAAAACAAGCCAGCGTCATGCTTTATGGCCATGGCCACGCGGGCGTCGATCTCAGTGTGCTGAATAATCTGATGTTTCGCGAACCAATTCTGGTTACGCCTGTTGGTGCCTCAGGTGGTTTCGAGTCAGACGGCCGGCCTTCAGCGTACCTGCGTGCCTTGAATCTCATCGAGAAAAAACGGGTCGATGTCGCTCCCCTCATCACACACCGTTACACCTCCCTTGAATCTGTGCAGAATGCTCTGGCCCGGGACATCCACACCCCGGGCTATATTAAGGGAGTAGTCATCCTTTAGACATTGCCGATTTCCGATTGCTGGCTATACTCACGACTTGGTATGAGGCTTAGTGCGAAGAGCCATCCAGAAAAAGAACGCTTGCGCGGAAGGATTGGAAATTTGCCCGCGCGTTTCGGATCTGTTCAGTTATGATGTCGGCATCGCGTTGGCCCAGGTGTTATAGCTGAAACTGGATTTGGTTAACGAATCATTCCGAAAGACTAAGCATGCGCAAAACAACCTTAATCTTACTTGCGCTCTCATTACTCGCAGGGACCAACTGCAACCGTTCGAAATCGACGAGCGCGAAAAAGCTGACCATTGCAGTGATCCCAAAGGGAACCTCACATGAGTTTTGGAAGAGCATTCACGCCGGTAGCATTAAGGCCCAGCGCGAACTTTCGACAAATGGCGTTGAAATCGAAGTTGTCTGGAAGGGTCCGCTGCGCGAAGACGATCGCGAGCAGCAAATCCAGGTAGTCGAAGGGTTCGCCTCGCAGGGCGTGAGCGGGATTGTGTTAGCGCCGCTGGACAATCGCGCCCTGGCACGTCCGGTCGAAGAAGCAAAGAATGCCGGCGTGCCGACTGTAATCATCGATTCGGCCCTTGAATCGAACTCGATTGTAAGTTTCGTGGCCACAGACAATCGCAAGGGCGGAATGCTGGGCGCGGATCGTCTGGGAGAGTTATTGGGCGGAAAAGGGAAGGTGATCCTGCTGCGTTATGCTGAAGGATCGGCGAGCACTGAAGAGCGCGAGGCGGGCTTTCTTCAGGAGATGAAGCAAAAATATCCAAACATCGAGTTGATTTCCACGGATCAATATGCGGGCGCCACCCGCGACACGGCCAAGCGCGCGGCTGAGAATCTGCTCAATCGTTTTGGCGATGACGTGCAGGGAATCTTCTGTCCCAACGAATCGACTACGGCTGGAATGCTTTCCGCGTTACAGGACATCGGCAAAGCCGGCAAAGTGATGTTCGTCGGATTCGACACAAGCCAGATGTTCATCGACGCCATGCGCGCTAAACAGTTGCACGGGATCGTGGTGCAGAACCCTTTTAATATGGGCTACCTCGGCGTGCGCACGATGGTCGAGAGCCTGCAGGGAAAACCTGTGGATAAGCGCATTGATACGGGAGTGACCATGATTACGCCGGACAATCTCGACGCGAAGGACACGCAAGCATTGTTGCATCCGCCGTTGGATCAGTATCTGAAGTAAGTTTCGAGTTTCGGGTTTCGAGTTTCATGTAGCGGTGTTGAACTCGAACTCGAAACCCGAAACCCGAAACCCGAAACCCGAAACTCGAAACTCGAAACCCGAAACTCGAAACCCGAAACTTTGTTTTCATGGTCGCTGAAACCAACAACGATTGGACCATCTCGGGCACGACAACGGCGCGAAACTGGCTCAACCGCCTCGCTCCGTTTCTGGGCCTGCTGCTCGTGATTATTGTTTTCGCGATCCTAATCGGGGCTCCCGAAAAATATCTTTCCCTCAAAAATCTGCGCACCGTTTTGGCACAAACCGTGATTGTCTCGGTCGGGGCCATCGGCATGACCATAATCATCATCAGCGGGGGAATCGATCTGTCCGTTGGGTCGGCGATCGCTTTGACCGGCGTGATTACGGCTTTGGGGATCAACGCCGGATGGTCGACAGCTGTGGCAGTTTCGATTGGAATTCTGGTGGGCGGGCTGGTCGGCGTAATCAACGGGCTGGCAATCACTCGCTTGCGAGTCGTGCCGTTCATCGCCACGCTGGGAATGTTGGGTGTGGCGCGTGGCGTTGCCAAAGGAATCGCCGGCTCTCAGACCGTAAACATGCCCGAGACCTGGGCCAACGATCTGGTGTTAACAGTTCCGAAGCAGGCCTGGGTGTTGGTTGCGCC
>DATISD010000314.1:0-3776 GCA_035469005.1 Pyrinomonadaceae bacterium
ATCCAATCGATGGGCCTCGGCATTAAGGCGCTGAATTATTCAGCGAGCGAAGCGTTTACTGAAGCCCAGGAAGCTGAAGCCGCCGAAGTCGAGGTGGCTTTGACGCCCGCAGTGATTGAAGGTGAAGGTGACTTCGCCGGAATAACCGGCGGAGTACCGGGACTGTTTCCGATTCCGAAAAAGAAGCGTTCGAAAGACGAATTGAAGAAAGGCAGCACGGCTGCGGCGGCGAGTTCGATCGTCTTTGCGCTGATATTTAATGTGCTGCTGTTCGTCGCAGCGCCTTTGCTCTTAACGAATGCGATCTTTGTGGCGGCAGGCTGGACCAGCACGCCCGCGGCCACGAGCCCGCCGCAACCGGGGACTCCCGTGAACGGTCAGCAGGCCGTACCTGAATCGGCGCTCCGAAAGACCTGGAATTCAGTTCGCGGTTATTTGCATCCGGTGCGGCCAACGGTTGGTTTCAACTTGATCGATGGACTAATCCGCATGTCCTTTTTTCTGATTATGATTGTGAGCTTCTCCTTACTAAAAGACATCCGGCGCGTCTTTGAATATCACGGCGCCGAACATAAAACAGTGTTCACGTGGGAGAAGGGGCTGGATTTGACGGTGGCGAACGCGCGACCACAACCACGCCAACATCCGCGCTGCGGCACGAGTTTCCTCATGGTCGTAATGCTGGTTTCGATCCTGCTGTTCTCGGTTATCAAGTTTGATTCCCTGCTCTTCAATTTTCTCGTGCGTATCGTGCTGATTCCCGTGGTGGCCGGCCTCTCGTATGAAATCATCAGGTTGTCTGCGCGAAAGGAAGGCGGCGCTTTTTTTAAATTGATTACACGTCCGGGAGTCTGGCTCCAGAACGTCACGACGAAAGAGCCGGACGATAAGCAGTTGGAAGTCGCCATCGAAGCGCTGAAAGAGAGTTTGAAGCTGGAGCCGAAGCCAGGAGAAGCGGAGTTGGCGCCACTATCGTGAAGAAGTGGCACAGACTTGAGTCTGTGTTTGGCCAAATGAGATCACAGACTAAAGTCTGTGCCACAGAACAACGTTATGCTCGACAAACTTGCACAAATTGAAACGCGTTACGAAGAGTTGACCAACGAACTCTCTTCGCCAGAGTTGTTGTCGAATCCTTCGGCGTACGCGAAAACCGCCAAGCAGCATCGCGGCCTCGGCGAGATAGTCGAAAAGTATCGCGCGTTGAAAACCCTGAAAGAAGAACTCGCGGGCGCCCAGGATTTGGCCAATAACGCCGAAGACGAAGAGATGCGTGAGCTCGCGCGAATCGAAATCGAATCTCTGCAAGCACAACTGGAACAAACTGAAAGCGACCTCAAGCTCCTGCTAATCCCACAGGATCCGAATGATGAAAAGAACGTGATCGTTGAGATTCGCGCCGGCACCGGTGGCGACGAGGCAACGCTGTTTGCCGCCGAAATGCTGCGGATGTACGCGCGTTACGCCGAGCGACAGCGTTGGAAGATGGAAATTCTGGACGCATCCGAATCGGGCATTGGCGGGGTCAAAGAAGCAGTAGCGCTCATTGAAGGCGACAAGGTCTATTCCAAACTGAAACACGAATCCGGCGTGCATCGCGTGCAGCGCGTGCCGCAGACCGAAGCCAGCGGTCGCATACATACTTCGGCCATTACGGTCGCCGTGCTTCCTGAAGCTGAAGAAGTCGATGTCAAAATTGATCCTAAAGATTTGCGCATCGATACGTTTTGTTCATCCGGGCCAGGCGGCCAGTCGGTCAACACAACGTATTCAGCGGTGCGCATTACACATCTGCCGACCAATGTCGTCGTCTCGATGCAGGACGAGAAGTCCCAAATAAAGAACCGTGAAAAAGCTATGCGCGTTCTGCGTGCCCGCTTGCAGGAAATTGAAGAACAGAAGCAGCACGAAGCGATCGCCAGCGACCGCCGCTCAATGGTTGGTTCGGGCGACCGCTCAGAAAAAATCCGCACCTACAACTTCAAAGAGAATCGCGTCACCGATCATCGCATCGGTCTTACCATTCATCAGCTGGATCTGGTTATGGATG
This sequence comes from Pyrinomonadaceae bacterium, assembly GCA_035469005.1. Taxonomy (GTDB): domain Bacteria; phylum Acidobacteriota; class Blastocatellia; order Pyrinomonadales; family Pyrinomonadaceae; genus UBA11740. The sequence continues at coordinate 2,051 of DATISD010000314.1, forward strand.
GCGCACTCGATCCGTTCATCGACGCGCTCACCACGCACTATCAAGCTGAAAAACTAAAAGATGAGACGCTCACTCCAGTGACTGTGTGAGGTCAGAAGATCCCAGCCCGCGAAACGGGCGGCGGAGTTGGGTTTACTGCGCGGAGCAGCATGCCAGCGTAGAGCCGGGAGCGAAATCAGTCGGGAGCGGACGCCCAGCACAAAGCCCGATGCCCTGAAGTGCGCGAACCGCACGACAGCATAAAGCCTGTTTCGGCGTTTGTTATCGGTTCTTATCCGCGTGTATCCATGTTCACCCTGTGAGATAAGTCTTTCTATCTCACAGGGTAAATCCACGGCTGAATTTTCTCCGTCACTTTGTCCGGCTAAGGTCAAAGTGGGCGCGAACCGACTGGTCGCCGGGAAGCATGAAAGTCCAATCCTCAGTGTGATGGTCGGGGTCGATCAGTGTGAATACCACGTGGTGCATGTGCCCTTTTTGGGTGCCACCGGCGACATCGACGAACTCGAATTCGATCACCTTGCCATCCGAAGAGATCTTGCCCTCCATGCGCGGCCGATTTCCGGCGTCGCAGTAATGCGTCAGCAACAAGCGATCACTGTCCAGATAAAACATGGTGATCGGATTGTCGGGAATTCCACTCACCGTCAGGTCATGCATGAGCGCGTTACCCCTCGAAGTCACGCGCAGCGAAACCTTGGCAACGGCGCCTTTCATGTCGGGCACGTCAGGAACGGTAGTGAGTTTGCCTTGCCAGGAACCCGCGAGACTTTTCATGGTGTCGAATGATTTCTGCGCATCCGGCCGAGCGGTAGCGGCAGTGGAGTGTGTAGTCGAAATAACGGACAGCGCCAGCAGACCAATCAGAAGTGCCGGCAGTAGTATTCCCTTTCGCCCTGCGAAACGATTCAGCGACCGTGTTATTAGACCGCAACCAGGATCAGAATTCGCCTGAGTAGTTTTTGCGTTATTCATTGCCCCCTCCTGTTTGGAAATGGATTTGAAGCTGGCGGTTGAACGCCCCGTCCGTGATCAATTCCAATTACGATTTCGGCAGACGATATGTTGCATTGAGTTGTTGGGAAGACGATTGAAAGGAGGCTTATTGCACGGTTACTTTTCACCTCGGAACCTGGCTGTCGCGGTCAAGAATACGGGACGCTTTATCAAGTATTCAGACTAAGGGCGGCGTATATTACGAACGAACAAAAAGAGGAGACCGCAGAATGGGACATCGTGCAGAATTGTTAGCGAATAGGATCGAGGATGGCGCCGCCACCCTGGCGGCGTTTGTTGAGGGCCTGTCGGACGCTGAATGGCGCCTACCGGTGTCGAAAACCGACCGCCGGACAATTGGCGTAGTAGTTCATCACGTGGCCAGTGTATATCCAATCGAGGTCCAGATTGCCCAGGCAATCGCCAAAGGACAAGCGGTTACCGATGTGACATGGGAAGTCGTGGCGGAGATGAACGCCCAACACTCAGGTGAGCAACTAAGCGTGACTAAGGAAGCCACGCTCGAACTCTTGCGGCAGAACAGTCAGGCGGCCGCTGCGGTTGTGCGCGCGTTTACCGACGACGAATTGGATTCGGCAGCGCCATTTTCGTTGAGCTTCGGCGCGCCAGTCACAGCCCAATTTGTGATTGAAGACCACGCGCTGCGGCATAGCTGGCATCACCTCGCGCGGATTAAGCAGGCCCTGGCGGCACGTGAGAGTGCGCAGGA
>DATISD010000315.1:0-3044 GCA_035469005.1 Pyrinomonadaceae bacterium
AGACGCGAGAAAAGATCTTTGTTTCGCTTGCACCCGAAATCCAGAAGAACTTCATACCCCGCGGGCGTAATGAGGTTTCGTCCTCACCTGTGAAGACTTTTGGCGAACGGATTGAAGCGGCTGAGAAAACACCTAACGTAAATCAGCGAGACGATCTCATCGCCGAAGCGATTCTTTCGTCATCAGCAAGGGAGAATCTTGAAAGCTTGATCGGCGCTGCTGAGAAAATCAGCGACGCGAATATTCGCAACGCCCTCAGTGAATGGATCTATTTTCGTCAGGCCCAGGAAGCGGCCAGGCGCAAGCAATTTGACGAGGCCGAGAGACTCGCCTCCAAAGTTGAAGGACACGAGCAAAGGGCTTTTCTTTACACCGAGATCGCAAGGGCTTTGGCCCGCACAGTCGAGGGTCAGACTCATGCGCGCGAATTGCTCGATCAGTCGATCGCAGAAGCAAACAAGGCCGGCATGACGACCTTTGCCGCGCGCTCATTGCTGGCAACTTCGAATCTCTTCGCGAAGATGGATGTTGGCCGCTCACTCTCGGTTCTGGGGGATGCCATTAACTGCATCAATCACCTTGAAGCTCCCGACTTTTCCCGTGACAATCAGACTCTAACCAAAGAAATAAAACGCAGGAGCAACCCTGGCCGATTCATCGTCAACTTTCATATGCCCGGTCCTGATGCGGAAACAGCCTTTCGTGAACTTGCAAAGATCGATTTCAATGACGCCTTCACTCAAACCAGCGCTCTCAATGACAAGTTTCAGCGCGCCATGACGACGCTGGCTGTGGCAGAGGTTTGTTTGCAGGAAACTGAGCGTCGCCGGAACGAAAAACCAAAGAAGACGACGTCGCAGCCGTAAGCTTTACAAGTCGAAGTCCGGGATTCACAACCGCATCACCCCTCGTTACCAGCACATTAAATAAGGCACTACTTTCCAAAAGCTCTCGGATGCAAGGCAGTCAGGAAGATGGTAGTCTATTAGGAAAAAATGAGCCTGGAACGACGAAATACCGTCGGCAACATCTCTGAATTGATCGCTGAAAACTTTGGCGCCAACGCGACTTATGTCGAAGGATTGCTGGCGCGCTGGCAGAGCGATCCTTCGCTGGTCGATGAATCATGGCGCGCCTATTTCGAGGAATTGGTCGGCCCAAATGGCGATCAACCAACCGTGACGACTTCGCCGGCAGCCGCAGCGACCGCGCCCGCGAAGACAAAAAAACCGGAAGCACCGGCCGCGACCACCGCGGCGAGCGTCCAGGGCGAAGTCGTTCCCATACGCGGCCCAGCCCTGAAGATCGTCGAGAACATGCAGGCGAGTCTGGCCGTTCCCACGGCCACTTCGCAGCGCCGAATTCCCGTAAGACTTCTGGACGAGAATCGGCGAATCATCAATCGACATTTGGCAGAGGCCGGCCGGGGCAAGGCTTCCTATACGCACCTAATCGCTTATGCCCTCCTGCGTGCGCTGGAAGATTTCCCGCAAATGAATGACGGCTTCGACGTCATTGACGAACAGCCGGTCCGGGTGAAGCGTGCATCGGTCAATCTCGGCATCGCGATCGATTTGGAAAAAAAGGACGGGACCAGGAGTCTTTTGGTTCCGAACATCAAGAACGCGAGCTCTCTTTCGTTCTCGGATTTTCTGAAAGCTTACGACGACGTTGTCACCCGGGCGCGGGAGGGCAAGCTGCAGATTGCAGATTTTCAGGGAACGACAATTTCGCTCACCAACCCCGGGACCATTGGCACCGTTGCTTCCACGCCCCGTCTAATGGCCGGTCAATCGGTAATCATCGCGACGGGCGCAATCGAGTATCCGGCAGAGTACCAATCGATCGCGCCGACCATCCTGCCCCAGCTGGGCATTAGTAAAGCCATTACGATTAGCAGCACCTACGATCATCGGATCATCCAGGGAGCAGAGTCAGGTTCGTTTCTGGCGCGGGTGCATGAACTGCTCCTCGGCAAGCACAACTTCTACGATCAAATTTTTGCCGACCTGGGAATTCCGCATGCTCCTTTGCGTTGGAACGTCGACCGGAACCCGTTGTTCCTCGGCGCCGATCAAATGCACGAGCAATCCACCCGCCAGGCGCGCGTGATGGAACTAATCAACGCTTATCGCGTGCGTGGTCACTTGATCGCCGACATAGATCCGCTGCACGCCATGCCGCTGCTTTATCATCCCGAGCTGGACATCGAAACCTACAGCCTGACGATCTGGGATCTCGATCGTCTATTCATCACCGGCGGCCTCGGCGGCACCGAATCGGCGACCCTGCGGGAAATTCTTGACATCCTGCAACGCGCCTATTGCGGCAAGGTCGGCACCGAGTATCGCCATATTCAGAGCAAGGAAGAAAAACTTTGGTTGCGCGAGCAGATCCGGCGAGAGTTCGTTCATCCTGAACCGATCGACGTTGAGATCAAAAAGCGAATTCTTTGGAAATTGATCTCGGCCGAACAGTTCGAACGGTTTCTCAATACCAAGTACCTCGGGCAGAAACGATTTTCCATTGAAGGATGCGAGACGATTATTGCTTTACTCGATCAGTTAATCGAACGCGCAGGCGATCTGGGCATTGAGTCAATTACGATGGGCATGGCGCATCGCGGGCGTTTGAATGTGCTCGCGAATGTGATTGGTCATTTCTGTGAACGTATCTTTACTTCATTCGAAGGTTCGATCCATCCCTCGTTCCCCGCCGATGAAGGCGACGTCAAATATCATCAGGGCGCAAAAGGCGAACGTGAAACCGCCACCGGCAAGAAGGTTGAACTGACGCTTTCGCCAAATCCGAGCCACCTCGAGGCAGTAGATCCGGTGGTTGAAGGAATGACGCGCGCAACGCACGACGACATGATGGATGCCGGGGGCCTTTCGCGTGAGAAGGTAATGCCTCACGCTCTTCCGGTTTTACTGCACGGCGATGCGGCCTTTGCCGGTCAGGGCATCGTGATGGAGACACTGCAACTGGCGCAACTTCGCGGTTATCGTACCGGCGGGACGATTCACATCATAATCAACAATCAA
>DATISD010000316.1:0-7058 GCA_035469005.1 Pyrinomonadaceae bacterium
CATAGCGGCCCGAGCGCCCGGCGCGCCCTCCCCACTCTTCGGCGGCGGCACGGTTGTATCTAATCCCACACTTCCCTTCAGTTCGCGCCGTACCTCTTTCAACTCGATCGCCACGTCCTTTATTGATTGATACCGTTCGTCCACGTCCTTGGCCAGGCAGCGACGGACGATGCGTTGCAGATCAGCCGGCGCCGCGGGATTGAGGTCGCCGATTGGCGTTACCGGTTCGCGGATAATCTTGTTGAGCGAGTCGATCGCATCCTTGCCCTGGAAGGCCCTCTGTCCAGTTACTGCTTCGAACAGAATGCAGCCGAACGAAAAGATGTCCGAACGCTGATCGACTTCCTGCGTCCTGCCTTGTGCCTGTTCCGGCGACATGTAACCAACGGTGCCGAGTATCGTTCCCGGCGCCGACTGTTGCTTGAGGATTGCGGTAGCCACGTCGCTGCTGGTCGATCCGGAAATCTGTTCCGCCTCAACCAATTTCGCCAATCCAAAGTCAAGAATCTTCGCGTGGCCGTCACGTGTGACCATGACGTTGTCGGGCTTCAAATCACGATGGACGATGCCCGCTGCGTGCGCTTTGGCTAAGCCTTCAGCCACATGTTGCAGGTAACGTAAGAGCTTCGCCAGTTCGATTTGGCGGTCGTAAATCAATTCGCGCAGCGTGTGGCCATCGATGAACTCCATGACAATGAAGTTCTGGCCGTCCACCTTATCTATTTCGTAGATCTGTGCGATGTTGGGATGATTCAACGCCGCGGCGGCTTTTGCTTCCTTTACGAAGCGGCGTATTCGATCCTGATTAGCGGCGATTTCAGCCGGGAGAATTTTCAACGCCACGTTGCGTTCCAGTTTCGTGTCCCGCGCCAGATACACCTCGCCCATCCCCCCGGCACCAAGCTTCGCGCGGATTTCGTAACGACCGAGTTTTGTGCCTGCGACAAGGGTCATCCCGGGATAAACGCGGGCTGTGGGCCCGCATCTGAATCACTGCTCTCTTTTCTTTCCACGACGTTCTTCTTTGCTTCATTGCAAGTCAACTGCATCTCGCCGGGCCGGGCGCGAGTAAAACCGCAGCCGACCGTGTGTTACTGCTTCAAGGCGGTCCAGTTGATCACCAGGCTGATGGGAGCTCCCTCTTCGGCTAAGGTGTTAACGAGAAAACGCTGGCCGTCAGTGGTCACCGCATATTGATCGCCAGCTCGGTCGTCTCCTTTACTGATACGCGTCTCAAAGAGCGCCTTAGGCGTGCCGTGGGCGAAGGTCGGGGCCTCGGTGTTAACGTCGACGACGGTAACGTTGCGGTCACCGGCAAGGTAAAACAGCTCCTTGCCATCGCGCCGCCAGCGCGGCTGGGATCCGCCGCTTACGGAGACTTGCCATTTTGCGCCCGAGGCTGGAAAGCTCTGCACATAGATCTCTTTTTTTCCTGATTCATCCGATTCGTAAACGACCCAACGGCCATTGGGAGAGAAACTGGCCCGCGCCTCGTTGGCAGGAGTTTGCAGGAAAAGCTCCCACTTGTGATCAGCAACCGATAACACCCACAAGTCCCATCTGGTTTTCGGATCAACTGTGCCACAAATGATGAAGCGCCCATCCGTGGACCAGTCAGATGGAAGTTTTGCCAGGGGTGATTTGTACAATGAATCCTCCTGGCCAGAGCCGTTCGCCATTTTTTGGAAGAGGTTTGGTGCTCCTTCGCGGAGCGAAGCAAAGACAATTCGCTCTCCATCCGGAGACCAGACCGGCGCAAAATCGACTGACGTATCAAAGGTGAAACGCGACGGCGAGCCGCCCGCCAGATCCATCAGCCAGATGTCAGAGTTCCCGGTATCCGGATCCACTTGAGAAAACACCAGCCGCTTGTCGTCAGCAGAAAGCGATAAATCGCTGTAATCGCCAGGGACTCCCACGACCCCAAGCTTCTTGTCCGCGCGATCAAACCAAACGAGTTGGGTCTTCCCGGCCCCGAGGCTCTGATATGCCAGCACGCCCTGGTCCGAGGCGGAGACCAGCGTTTGATAAGTTATCCCGTCAAAGCCAATCTGCTCGGCAACCAGGAACGGGTCGCCTGAAAGTTCCATTCGAGTGGCGTCGAACTTTTGCGCCATCAGCATTGCTTCGCGGCGGAAAAGCAGATAACCGGGCTTTGCGTACACGACGGTGAAGTCCGTGGTTAAGACCCGCTTCACCTCTGGCGAGTCGAGCGAGGCGACGGCGATAAAACGGGTTCCCACGTGCCGGCTGCCGCCGGAAAGAAATAAATAGTGGCGACCATCTGGCAGAAACTGAGGGAACGAGCGGGGAAACTCGCCGTGTTCCATATCAACTGAATTCAGAGGTGTGGGTGCACCCCCCGCAGCAGAGATGCGGAGAGTGGGGGCTGGGGGTGCGGGCGTAAAGATGATCAAGCCATCCTGATTCCAGCTTCCACCTCGCGGCACTGGAGCGTCGGCGAGCGTCACGGGCTGTCCGCCGGCGATGTCGATCTTCTTCAGCTTGCCGCCGGCGAAGAACCCAAGCTCGCGACTGTTCGGCGACCAGAAAGGCCATCCTCCTCCCTCGGTACCGACCAGGGGTTGGGCCGTCGGCGAATCGAGAGTGCACAGGTAAAGCATCGTCCTCCCGGTCGCATCGGTCACCACGAAGACGAGGTGAGCACCATCAGGCGAAACGGTAGGCGCCTGTCCCGCGATCAAAGTCGCTTTCGCTGGCGGCAGGATGGAAAGCCTCATCACGCCCGCGGCACTGGTCGATCGGCGCGAGAGGTACATCCAGCCCAGGCCCAGGGTTAACAGGACGAAAACTCCGGCCACAATCCAGGCCAGCCACGCATTCCGAAGCAGCCTGAGCATGCCGGAGCCCGTCTGATTCTCTATGACCGCAGGCGAAGTCGCAGTCGTGAGCGATGAGTCAGAAGGCGCGGTCAACGCTTCGAGCGCAAATCCCAGATCGTGCGCAGAATGAAAGCGGCGCTCCGGCTTTTTCTCTAAACACCGCCGGACAATCTTGTCGAGTGCGGGGTTAATGTTCGCGCTGGTTTCGGTAAGTTCCGGGGGATCGTCTTTAAGAATGGCATTGAGACTTTCTACCGCCGAATCGCGATGAAAAGCGCGCCGGCCTGACAACATTTCGTAGAGCACCGCCCCGAACGAAAAGATGTCGGAGCGATGATCAATCGGCTGGCTACGAACCTGCTCCGGCGACATGTAACCTACCGTGCCCATCACCGTGCCGGGATCAGTGTGGACCTTTCGCGTAGGCACGTCAGTCTGGGCTTTATTCGCATCAGCCGACTGGACCAGCTTGGCCAGTCCAAAATCAAGAATTTTTACGCGGTCGTCTCTGGTAATGAAGATATTGTCGGGCTTGAGATCCCGATGAACGATCCCTTTTGCGTGCGCGGCCGCCAGGCCATGGGCAATCTGGATCGCAAATTCGAGTGCCTTCCGCTGCGATAGCGTGGCGTCGGCAATCCGGTCACGCAACGACTCACCTTCCAGCAATTCCGAAACGACGTAAGGCGCGTCATCGTGCGTGGTCACGTCATATACCGAAAGGATGTTTGGATGATTCAGCGCCCCTACAGCCTGCGCTTCTTGCTCGAAACGGAGCAGCCGCTCAGAATCTTGTGAAAATGCTACGGGCAAAACCTTAATCGCCACATCTCGGTTCAACTTCTCGTCGCGCGCGCGATACACCTCACCCATGCCGCCCTCACCAATCTTTGAGCGGATTTCGTAACGGCCGAGTTTTGCGCCCGGTTGCAGGGGTTCGGACATATAACTAAAGTTAAGAAATTCGCGGGGATTCTATATGAGTTCGCAACGGTCAGGCCAGCAGCGTTAGCCGCGACTGGAAAGAACCTGAGGCAAAGCGTCGTCGTATAAGAGGCGATGGATTTTATTTCCACACTGGCAATTGCAATGGGCTCGTCATGGGTTTCAGGTATAAATCTGTACGCGACGGTAGCGACGTTGGGTTTGCTGGGCCGCCTGGCGCATCTGAAACTTCCGGGTGAGTTGGAAGTGCTGACGAATTGGTGGGTGATCGGTGTCGCGCTGTTTCTTTTTGTAATTGAATTTGTCGCCGACAAGATCCAGGTGGTGGATAGTGTCTGGGACGTTATCCACACTTTTATTCGCATCCCGGCGGGCGCCGTGCTCGCGGCGACGGCTTTCGGCGACTTCGATCGCAGGATTCAGGTGATCGCGTTGCTTGTGGGTGGCGGACTCGCACTCAGTTCGCACGGAACCAAAGCCGCGACCAGAGCCATCATCAATGCCAGTCCCGAGCCGGTCTCAAACATTGTCGTGAGTCTCGGCGAGGACGTCCTGGTTGTCCTCTCGGTTCTGCTGGCGGTATTTCTTCCGGTCCTTGTCTTTTTTGTGATTGCCGCGGGCCTGGCCTTTTCACTTTGGATCCTGCCGAAGGTAATCAGATTTTTCCAACACGTAGGCCGTCGTGTTCGCAGGTTATTCAGGACCGCAGCCGCCTGAAGCGTTTCGCATGTCGGCCTCCCAGTTCGAAGTTCAAGCTTGGCTTTGTCCAGCCAGCTGAATGCTTCATCCTTCTCGCCAAGCGCGGTGTACGGCGTTACAGAACCGCGAGCGATAGCGAGCGGAATAAAGGACAACCAGGGCGAACGGCGTTGAAAGCCTGAGAAAAACCTGGCTTCTAAGTTGCGCCCTGATCCCGCTCGCTATCGCTCGCGGTTCTGTAACCATCTTACGGGCCGACGAAGCCGCTTTTGGATGCTGTGCCAACCAAATTTGTCTTACCGCTTCTGAACGGCTGGCAAGCCAAAGCTCGACAGCGCGGGCATCTGCAAATCAAACGCCTCAGGATTTTCGCCGATGATTGCCGCCGCAAAAAACTCAGGCACATAACCCGCGCTCTCTTTTTGAAAGGTCTCGTCCAGTTTGTCGCGGTTCGCGAAGAGCGTCCAGAAATTCCGTTCGTAATTGGCATCGGTTTCTCGTAAGCGACGCAGGGAATCTCGAACCGCGTCCGGTCCGCGATTGTAGCTGAGCAGGACGAGCGTCATGCTCTGCGCGTCGTCGCCCAATTCCGCCATGCGGTCCGCAATGTAGTGAGCGGCAGCCGGCGCGATCTTCTGCACGTCACACATCTCAGCGCGCGAGACTCCATACTGCTCAGCTGTCGTTGGCAGGAACTGAAACAGACCTTTGGCGCCGATCTGATTTTCGAAACAGGGTTTGTATTCTGATTCGATCATCGGCAAATAGACGCCCACGACTATCGGAATCTTACGCTCGGCGAATGCGCGCGCAATGACGGGAATATGTTCAGGGGCACGCGCATAAACGTTCCGCAGGTTTTCCTGGCCCGGTTTCAGGGACGCGCTGTTTTGGCGCGCGACATAACGATCGACGTGCGCCTTGATCACTCGAAGTGCCTCGTCATTCAGCTTCACCGGCCGGTCGCCCATCATGGCCGAGATGCGTTGTTCCTGCGCTTCAACGAAAGCGAGTTTTTCAGCTTCGGTCATTTGCAAATAGGTTCTTTGGGATCCATTGACCGTCAGAGTGTTCGCGCGAGTACGCGCTCTCTGACGCTGATACAGGAACGCAGCAGCGAACATGGCGGTGATTAATATCGCGGCAATCGCCATCACGATCGCTCGACGAAGCTCTGGCGAGGACCTTTGAGCGGCCAGGCTGCGAAGGTCTTTTACATTCGTCTGCGCACTTATTGCACCGGCTCCGGATTGTTTATTAACCTCCAACTCTCGCCCAACTTTCTCCAGACGGGTTCGCATTTCTGCTGCGGTCTGATATCGCTCGGCGGGTTCTTTGCGCAGCGCTTTCTCAACCACCAGTTGAATTTGACGGAGCGCCGGATGCGTCTGCGCGCCGGCTTCAAAAAGCGTTTCCGGCTCGCGTTCCAGCATTGCCACCAGCGTGTCTGCGTTCGTCTTTCCGTCAAAGGGCCGTTGTGCGGTAAGCATTTCATAGAGCACGACGCCGCAACTCCAAATGTCGGTTCGTTCGTCAACAGGTAAGCCGCGCACCTGCTCCGGCGACATGTACCCAATTGTTCCCAGCATCACGCCCACGCCAGTTTCAGTTCGCACGACTGGCGAGCCCGTTGAGGGCGTTGCCGGCGCGGATTTCTCCAACAACTTGGCGATTCCAAAGTCGAGAATTTTGACGACGCCATCGTGACGCAGTATGACGTTCTCCGGTTTGATGTCCCGGTGAACTATTCCTGCGGCATGCGCGGCCTCCAGTCCGGAAAGCAGTTGGCCGGCAATTTCCAAAACATCTTTCAATGTCAGGTCCGCGGCGCGCATGCGTTCGCGAATCGTCAGCCCATCGATGTATTCCGTGGTGATGAAAAAGATTTCTTCGGCTTGTCCGATCTCATAAACAGTCAGAATGTTTGCGTGATTCAGGGCGGAAGCAACCCGCGCCTCAGTTTGAAATCGACGCAAGAGCGCATCATCAGAAACTAACCAGGCTCGAATGATCTTTAGCGCGACCAACCGGCCGAGCCGAGGATCACGGGCCAGATAAACTTCGCCCATACCTCCGCCACCAATGCGCTTGATGATTTGGTAAGGCCCGATCTCGCGACCCGCATCGATTTGCTCGTCAAAGTTGATAATGACCCGGGCGTCCTGCGCAATAGCGGGCTCGGCAAAGAAGTCGTCCGCTTCATCATAAGCTTCGACCAGCGAGCTGGTTTCACGCTCTAATTCATCATCACCTGCACATGCCTCATTCAGAAACGCTGCGCGATCCGCCGGCGGGCGATCAAGCGTCGCCTGGAAGACTTCTTCAACTCTCTGCCAACGTTCAGGTGTCATGAGATTGCCGATTGCCGATTGTCGATTGATTAGGTTCGCCGTTACTCGGCGAAACCTCATTCCTCCGCATGCGTCTAAACAGCCAGGCTTTCGCCGCACGCCAATCGCGGCGCACAGTCATCACTGAGATGTCCAGCGCGTTAGCGGCTTCTTCCAGACTCAACCCTCCGAAGTAACGCAACTCAACTACTTTGCTCTTGCGCTGATCAAAGTGCTTCAG
>DATISD010000317.1:0-3943 GCA_035469005.1 Pyrinomonadaceae bacterium
TTCGGGAATGGCGCGAACGATCAGAGTACCGACTGCCGCAGAAATCTCTTCGTAGGTCATTCCTTCATGATGCTTAAGCAGAAAGATCAATCGTTGCCGGGGCGTCAGTTGGGCCAGCGCACGCATTACATTGGCAAATAAGATTCGGTTGTTCAGCGTGCTTTCGATGTTGGGAAGCTGGATAGTCGGCTGTTCGCTGTAGGGGTTAACTTCGGTCAACTGACCAGTCATTTTTCGCCAACGAAAGAAGCTCGTTCGCTGCCGATTGAGAAAACAATTGATGGTAATTCGTCGAATCCAGGTGTAAAAAGTGGATTCCTGCCGAAACGTACCGATTGCCTGAAAGGCCTTGAGCCAAACTTCCTGTGAAAGATCCTCGGCGTCCTGAGGATCGTGACAGTAATGCAGCGCGAGCGAATAGATGCGCCGTTGGTATATGCCGGACAGTTGACAGAAGGCGTCGGTGTCCCTCGCCTGCGCACGCTTAACTAGTTCTGCTTCGTTTTCGGTCACTGAGGCTCACCTTGAAAAAGAAGGCGCGTTCCCGAAATCACTATGACAGAGCAATTCGCCGACGGGTTGATTGCCAGGGTTTCTTAAGCCAGAGGCAGCGCCGGGTCACTTGCCAAAAAGGCTGCCTGCCTTCGAGGCCAGGTCGCCCACTGTACCGCTCACTCCGCCGGCGCCACTCATCAAATTATCAATTTGCCCGCCGATCGACGCCGGTAGTTTGTCTTTCAAAAATCCGGTTACCATAGTGATGGCAGTCCGTGCCTGGTCTTCAGAAATGCCGGTCTTTGCGGTGATTTGTTTGATAAGTTCGTCCATGTTTCCCTCCGTGTATAGCCGGATAGCCGGTTCGTTTACTCCCATGCGGAAGTCATTTGCCCCTGTGCGTCGCGCCAAGAGGGCGCCCATGCCAAGGTCAGCAGCCGCACGTTGATGTTTGCTTTCGTCGGCTTCAGACTAATCTTCTCGAGCGTTTCGGTTTGCGGATCACCGGCCTGTTGAATGGCTTCGGTTTCAGCTTTCAACTGCGCGTCCAGATCAGCGATTTGCTGAAGCACCCCCGCGACTGTTTCCTGCGCGCGCGAGACATCTTCCGCCTCTTTCATCGAGCGGCTGGCTCCCCGGGCGGCCGTGGTTGCGCGACCCAGGGTCGACAAACTCAGCGTCTTGCGACCAAAAAAGGATGACAACAATGTCGCCCCAACCGAGATTGCCGTCTGCATCTTTTGTGATTTTGCCTGTTCAGCTTCGCGGTCAACGGTCTGTTCCGCGCGCCGCTTTTTTTCTTCCAACGCGGCCAACTTCGGAGCAAACGTCTGCCGCAGTTTCTCGACCGCCTCGTCTCTCTTCTCGCGCGCCAGTTGCTGCAATCGGATGCGAAAATCCCGTTCGGACTCGCCGGGATTCGAGGCGAGATTCAGACTCGGACTCTCGAGCAGCTCAAGCCGCTGGTTCCGGTAAATCCAACTCGCCAGATCCTTTTTCCACGTTTCGTAGTTCCTGGCTTTGCTTGCCGCTTGCGGCAGCCCGGCGAATTGCCCGCCTTCGACTGGAGTCTGCTCTAAATCTTCCGCCGGCAGATCGACAGTTGTCGCCTGACTCCAGTCAAGCGCAATCGGCCCGTCACTAATTCCCGCCAGGAGCGACAACTGTTGTGTCATGTCGAGCGATTTCGTGCTGCTGTAGCGAACCTCAGCCTGGCCAAAGACCATTGGCTGATAGGTCAACGTGGCGCCGGCCTCACCGCTGCGCGGCGGAATGAAGTACTGCGGAATCTCCGGCGGCAAAACCGGGCGTTGGCTTGCCGCAGAGGCCTCGGATGCTACAGCCGCAGGCGCTGGCCGGGCTGCGGCGGCCGGAGCCGCAATCACTCCCGGGGTTGCGGAAGGCGCGGCTGAGGCCGGCGCTTTCCGCGGCTGCATCAGCGATTTGATTTGAGTTCGAGTCAGCGGGCCACGCAAATAAGACATGGCCCAACGGCTCTCGAAAACTTCGGTGCCGTCTTCGTGAACGTTGTTGAGCAGAAAGATTCGATTGCTGAGTCCCGCCAGGGTTTGCTCCATCTCCTGTCGATCGAATTTTTGTCCGCTGCCGGCGGCAATGCCTTCGAGGCCTTCAAGGACGCGCGCCTTATCACGCTCGGTTTGCAGTCGCCCGATGAACCACGTGCCAGTGTTTGAGAGTCCTTTGTAATCAAGGTCCACCGGGTTCTGAGTCACCAGCACGACTCCCAGACCAAACGCGCGTCCCTGTTTCAGTAGCGTTAGCAATGGAAGTTTCGAAGGTGGATTCGCCACAGGCGGGAAATAGCCGAAGATTTCATCCATGTAAAGAATCGCGCGGAGGCTGGTCGTTCCCGATTGAGTTCTCATCCAGCCAAGCGTCTGATTCAAAAGCAGCGAGACAAAAAACATGCGTTCGGCATCACTCAAATGCGCGATGGAAAAGATTGAGATACACGGCTTTCCTTCCGGCGTGTGCAGGATTTGCTGAAGGTCCAGCGGCTCTCCTTCCATCCAGGCGCTAAAGCCCGGCGCTGCCAAAAGGTTGTTGAGTGACATTGAGAGTTCAAACCGGTCCTTTGAGGGGAAGAAGGATTCCATATCCATGACGCCGACCTTGGTCATCGGGGGTGATTGAATTTGCTGGATCAGCTCGCCGATGTCGAGGTCTTTACCTGCCGCCCATGCGCCGTTGAGAATGTTCGAAATCAGAATGTGTTCGCGGCTCTTGATGGGATCGGCTGCAATGCCCAGCAGTCCAAGCAGACTCGTGACGGTGGTGTTCACGCGTTCAGTCATCAGCTCGTTGTCATCCCTGATTGACTCAGGCGGCGCCGCAAACGATTTAAGAATCGAAACCGGGATACCTGCGTTGCTGCCTGGCGTGTAAATGCGGAAATCGGCGGCCTCGCGCAAGCGTTTAATCCGCCCGCCGTCCTGGCCCCAATCGCCAAGTCCTTTCTTCCAGGTTTCGGCCTGGCTGGCGGCGTATTCCGCGGCCGAAAGATTTTTCTTCTGGGCGTCTTCTTCGTTAATCCATGGCGCGAAGTCTTCCGCGCGCAGATCGGGAAACGTCAGGAGAAGATTTGCCAGATCGCCTTTGGGATCGATTACGATCGCCGGAATGCCGTCAATCGCACCTTCTTCCAATAACGCGATACAAAGCCCCGTCTTCCCGCTGCCGGTCATACCGACGCAGACGGCATGCGTGACCAGGTCTTTCGAATCGTAAAGAACTATTCCGTCGCCCGGTTTCTTGTTCTTGAGGTCGTAGGGCCGTCCCAGATAGAAGGCGCCGAGTTTTTCAAAATCCTCCATGGATTACATCCCTTTCGCAGACGCGTCGGTTCAATTGCGCCTGGCAATTATCTTGTCCTGAATCTCCGAGTAGGTAGCCTCAGGAATTATTTTTTGCCGGACTAAATCGGTTTTCTCTCGATACGGCCGGTGATCGATAATTCGTTGAGCGTACGCGTCGCCAATTCCCGGTAACCTCACCAGCTCAGCTTTGCTGGCTGAGTTCAAATCTACGAGTTGTCCATCAGAACTGTTGTTCGATACTGGCAACCGTGAGTTCTTTGACTGGGCGGTGTTGTTCGCTCGCTGGCAACCAGCCAGACTGAGCGCGATGATCAATACCAACATAATCGGATCTAATCGTCTCATGAGATCCCCTGCGCCAGTCTTCGGGATTGTTGCTTCGGGTAGTTCTTATCAGATTTGCCTGGCAACTCCAAACTCGTTGTCGGCGGCGAGGCGAGAATAAATTGTGTTGAAGGGAAGAGGAGAGTTGGCAGGACGATAGGAAATCAACCGAGTTGAGCCTGAACCCGCTTTCGACATCCAAATTACATTCCTTCCATTACCAGCAGCGCCGTTTGTCCGCCGCCTGAAGTTACATTTAATAAAGATGAAGTCGAGAGGCGAATTAA
>DATISD010000318.1:0-3932 GCA_035469005.1 Pyrinomonadaceae bacterium
ATCCTGGCAGCTTCGCGTCAATAGACCAGGAGCCGGAGCCGACAATCAGCAGAAAGATCGCGCAGGTCAGCATCGCAAAATCGACGCGAGCCTCATGAACCATCGGCCAGAAGCCGTAAGAGGGTAAATTGCTGACACTGAAACGCCAGAATCCGTGACCGAGCAAGATTGGAATCTTTGTCGTCGAAATCGCGACGAGCATGTCAATAATGAGCGGTATAGCCGCCAGCCGCATAAGCAACCCGAATAGAATTAGCGCGCCGCAAACAATCTCGACGCCGCCGACAAATGGCGCGCTGACTTGTGGTGCAGGAATGCCAATCTTTGCAAAGCGCCCTGCGCCGAGATCGCTCGGGAAAAGAAATTTCTGTAGGCCTTCAGAAAGAAAGACTGCGCCAACAATCAACCGGATCAGGATGACTGAGTTAGGACCGCTACTCTCAAAACTCTTTCGCAAGGTGCTCATATGACTTTCACCTCGTGGCGCTCGCCTTTGGCTCAACCGTGGGCGGAGGGGGTGGTGCGGTAAACTGCGCGAGATCGCTCAAACCCAACGTCCCTTCGATATCGCCAATCTGTTTGACGGCGTCTTCGTAACCATCCTCGCCAAACTGCTGCTGCTCGATCTCTTCAAACTTGTCCCCCATCTCGTCAAGTTGTTTCTCTGTCAGCGTCGCTTTCCACGCTGGAAACACGATCGTGTCTTCGAGCGCCGCGTGATGCTCATACATGCGCCCAAAACCCACCAAAGCCTGCGCCAGACTTTCGGCATTCGCCGCGCCCAGCTTCGCACTTCCGGTCACTGCAATTATGTATTCGGTGATTTCGCGCCCGCGATTGTGCTGAGTGATTAGTATATCCGGCAAAGCCGCCGCCGTACCGCCTGCTTTCTTCACCGCTGGAAAGATATAAGCCTCTTCCAATTTTTTCTCGTGATAATCCTCACCAAAAGCGCGGAAAAGCTTCGCGGTTTTCTGCAACGCGGCGGGAGAAACTGAGGCTGCATCGGCACGAAGCTTTGGGATTGTTTCAGCATAGACGAGCAGCGCACGCCGAAGCACCCCGTGCTCGCGCATCAAATCCTCCGTCGCTGTTACCTCGCCTCCTTTTTCGTCACCGCCTGCTTTCTCACTCTCAGAGTTCTTTCCACACGCCACCAGGACCAACCCCGCTCCCGCGATTGATGAGGCTCGTAAAAACCTCCGGCGATTGTTGCTCCGCTCCGCCATCTCATCACCCCTTCTTTCTTCCTCTTTGTTTCTTCATGCGCTTGGGGGCTCGTGATTCGTCCTCGAACAACTCGCCGACAAGTTCCGTCACCTTTACCCTGGCCGCTGCGAGTGCCTTCTTTCCGGCTGCCGTAGCTTTATAAACCCGCCGAATACGGCGGCCATCGCGATGCTCAGATGAACGCAGGTAGCCTTTCCGCTCTAACCCGTGAAGAACCGGGTACAGGGTTCCCGGACTCAACTTATAACCGTGCCGCGCCAGCTCTTCGATGATGCCAAGGCCAAAGATTTCCTCCTTGCCGGCATGGTAAAGGATGTGCAGCCGGATTAACCCTGAATAGAGATCTCTATCGCTCATTCGCCTCCACTATCGATATTCGACATCGTATTTCGACAACGTCAAACGATAGCTTCCGTTCATTGCCATGTCAATGGTATTATCCGCGCCTGTCCGGGACGCAATACTTACAATAAGAAACAAGTCAGGCGTGACACTTTCTAAACACTTAGACGAGGGCCGAAATATTGTGAAAGGCCTCCTTAGTTTCTTCCTGCTCTTATTCTCGATCGTTTCGTTCAGCCAGCCTGCGATCGCGCAGACTCCGGCGCCCCAGACGCCGATTAAGTTGGCCGAGGCGGTCGAACTGGCCGAGAGTAACTATCCGGCAATTCGCACCGCCCAGGCACAGACCGGAGCGGCGTCGGCCGGTATCGATCTCGCGCGCACGGCTTATCTTCCTCGTCTCGATCTGTTGTGGCAGGAAAATCGCGCGAGCGTCAACAACGTGTTCGGGACGCTGCTGCCGCAGGGAATTATTCCTTCCATCTCTGGACCCGTGCTCGGTACGAACTCGTTATCCAGCACTTTTGGCAGCGCCGGCGGCGCCCTTTTTTCCTGGGAACCATTTGATTTCGGATATCGGAAAGCCAACGTCGAGCTCGCGCGCGATGTAACCAAACAAGCAGAAGCGGCCGTGAATGTTACCCGGCTCGATGCCGCAACTTCGGCCGCCGACAACTTTCTCGGGTTGTTGGCTGCGCAGCAGGCCGTCCGAGCTGCTGAAGCGAACCTTTCGCGCGCTCAGGTGTTTGCAGATTCAGTACACGTACTCGTCAACAACCAACTTCGCGCCGGCGCCGATGCAGCTCGCGCGGACGCAGAACTATCGGCCGCGAAGAATCAACTGAACCGGGCGCAACAGAGTGCCGAGATTAGCCGCGCTTCGTTAGCAGAGGCGTTGGGTAACCCGGGCGCCGATGTGACAATCGATCAGGGTGTATTGCTTGAGCCTCCACGAGACCTTTCCGTTCCCGCAATTAATCTCGATTCGCATCCGATCGTGCTGGCGCAGAAGGCAGCGATCGAGACCGTCCGTGCCCGCGAGCATGTTATCGAGCGCTCTTACTTTCCCAAATTCAATTTTCAATCTGCGCTATACGCACGCGGAACCGGCGCACTAACCAACGGCGCGTTCCAGCGCGGAGCACATGGCCTGTATCCGACAACGCCGAACTTTGCGCTTGGCATGACTGTGACGTTTCCGGCCTTTGATATTTTCAGCATTCGCGCGCGACGACGTGTCGAAGTTGGTAATGAGGCGGTTGAGAGCGCGCGTCTGGATCAGACTGTGCAAGCCTTGAAAGCTCAATACGCCAGGGGCCAGGCCCTGATCGATGGCGCGCTTCGCATCGCGCAGGAAACTCCAAATCAGCTGAAAGCTGCACAACAAGCAGAAGTACTAACCCGCGAACGATACAAGTATGGATTGGCAACGGTTACCGAAGTGGCCGATGCTCAACGACTGTTGGCCCAGGCTGAGATCGACAATGCCGTCGCTCGCATAGATGTATGGCGAGCGCTGCTGGTGGCGGCGCGACTGCAAGGCGATTTGAAGCCTTTTCTTGATCGGGTGAGATAACGGCACCATGTGGCTCGTCAACATCGCTCTTCGCCGGCCGATCATGATCGTAGTGCTGGTCGTCGGCGTCATACTCTGTTCGGGGCTGGCTTATGAACGGATGTCAGTTGATATCTTTCCAAATCTCGATTTGCCGGTTATCTATGTCGCGCAGCCTTACGGCGGAATCAGTCCCGCACAGATGGAGAGCTTTCTGGTCTCGTATTACGAATATCACTTTCTTTACATCACCGGCATCGAGCACGTCGAATCAAAATCGATCCAGGGAGTCGGTCTCTGTAAGCTCTATTTTCATCCCGGCACCGACATGAGCACCGCGCTCGCGCAAGTGGTTTCGTACGTCGAACGCGCGCGCGCCTTCATGCCGCCCGGCACAGTGTCGCCGTTTGTGGTGCGCTTTGACGCCGGCAGCGTGCCGGTGGGCCAACTGGTTTTCACGAGCGACACCAAGAGCAACGCTGAGATTCAGGATCTGGCGCTCTTCAAAGTTCGGCCTGTCTTCTCGACCTTGCCCGGCGTCTCTGCCCCGCCGCCATTCGGCGGCAATGTGCGGACCATCATCATTCACGCCGATCCGGAAAAACTTCGCTCCTACAATATGTCGCCGGAAGAAGTGGCCAAAGCGATCGCCACCGGCAACACGATTCTGCCCGCCGGAAATGTACGCATCGGCGACCTGAATCGCATCGCCGCCGTCAATTCGATTGTTCCGCAGATTAGCGAGCTGGCCAACATTCCCATTCGAGTTGGCAGTGGTCCAACTGTTTATATTCGTGATATCGGT
>DATISD010000319.1:0-2406 GCA_035469005.1 Pyrinomonadaceae bacterium
CCTGTTCCCGTGGGCGAGCGATCAACTTCGCCCTCAGCAAAGATGCAGACATTACGACTATGATGGCCGGACTCCTCGGCTGACCCGGTGAAGATTGTGCCGTAAAGAAAACTCAAGTCGTCCTCGAACGGATGGGTAATCGAAAAATTCCGGGCGACTGAGTTCTTAATCCGGCGACCATAATCGATCAGTCTTGAATAATCATCTGCCGTGAGAGAAAGGCCCAGCGGTTTGGCTTCGACGAACGCGTAAAAAGCGCCGCCGTAAGCAACATCGAAGCGCACAATTCCGATTCCCGGAACTTCGATCTGTTGATTCTGAAGATAAAGAAATGAGGGGACGTTCCGGAATGATGATTCGCGAACTCTTCCATTTTCGATTATCGCCTGAGCGTGCACTTTACCAGCCGGCACGTTGAAGGTCAGTTGAGGTGCTTCGGTGTCCTTACGGACGATGCCCGTTTCAATTACGAGTTTTGTCAGTGCAATGATCGCATGGCCGCACATCGTGCTGTAGCCTTCGTTATGCAGGAAAAAGACATCGAGGTCGGCATCGGCGGAAGGAGTGATGATCGCGCCATACATGTCTGCATGGCCGCGCGGCTCCCACAGAGTTCCGGTGCGAATGTGGTCGTAATGCTCGCGAAAGTAGCGCCGCTTTTCCAGAACTGTATCGCCTTTGATGGGCGGCAGTCCTGACGTGTAGACGCGCAAGGGCTCACCCCCGCTGTGCATGTCGATCGTCGTGATCTTTTGCCAGTGCGCTGGCGGCTGCCAGGAAAGATCTCTTAAGAGGTGAGTCATGGCGTTAGAATTCTCACTTCACTTTCGCGCGCTTCACCCAGGCGAGCGCGGGATCGCGTCCGGCGAAATAATCGCGCGCAGTCATCTTCACGACAATATCCGGACCAGGATTTGTAATGCTCAGGTCGGTGTCTTTAATCAAATATTGATCAAACTCGGGCCGTACGATGGGCGAGTAGCTGTGGAGGCGATCGGCAAAATGCAGTGACAGCCGCGAATTAGGCGTTAGAAGATTTCCGCCTTCGGACCAGAAATCCAACCCGTCACCGAACGGTTCGCCTACCAGGACAGCATTAGCGAACTGGCGCAATTGCATCGCATGATAGATTCCCGCCGAAAACGTAGCGCGTCCCGTTATCACATAAACTTTTATCCTGTGTTCTTTCGCGAAGGCGCCGAGTTGGTTAATGAACGGCCGGCCGATGCTCAAGTCGCCGCCGGTATTGAACCTGACGTCAACCACGATTTTGTTGACGGCCATGGTCTGGATTTCAGCGACGGTACGTCGACCAAATTCAGCCAAAGACTCTCCGCTGGCTGCATTGCCGGACCGGTTGAATTGCAGATAGAGAATTCGATCCGCTGGTAAATAGCGTGACCAGTACGAACGCTCAGTGTTCTGCACGTACAAAGGCAGCCGCTCGAAGGGCAGTTCCAGCGCGCTGACCCACTCGCCGTCGTCACGCGGTCGCGTAGGACACAAATCCCACCAACTTTCTGTAGGCTGATCAGATCTGCGCAGCGGCAACGGCTCGAGCGCGCGGCGTGCTTTGTGCCCCTGGCGATCGATGAAAACGATTTGGGTTCTGCCGCTTTCAGGAGTCAAGCCCAAACCCATGAGCACGTCGGGGCTGGTAATCGTATAGGCGCTTATATACTCACGCCAGGCGTCATTTCCGGCATACAACGGTGCGACCTCACGCCTGACTTCCCGGACGTCACGTCCGGCAATTCGCAGAACTCTCGCTCCGAGCAGCGCCGAGAGTTCAGGCGCCGTCCTGACAACGTATAGTCCGTCCGCAAACCACCAGACCCGAATCGGAAAGCGCCGCAGCTCAGTTCGATTACGCACCAGATAGAGACGGGTGTGCGCGTTCTTTGCCAGCGCCACTGCTTTGGCCAGCTCAACGATTATCTGTTCGTCGGTCTTACTTTCGACCGTTTGCTGAAGTTTGGCGATCGCCGCGCGAAACTCCTGTCGCGCAGCAGGACTGAAGCTGCGGTCACGCGCGAGGAAAGTATCGACCGCAAATTGGAGATCTTCGCGCCATTGGGTGGGTGTCAGTTTCGGCCTGCCGGAAGCCGCGGTTGTCCCTTCCTGAGTTTGTGTGCCGATCGGCCAACATAAACAGACGACCGTCAGGATCAGACAAGTGACTCTCACGGCAATTTTTTTCAGCATTGATGCCATGTGATTCTGAAGTAGATCTTCAGACCAACCATCCAAATCTTCTCATCAGAAACAACTACTGAGCCGCCGAAGACCGATCGCGACGCCATCTTTGCACTTTCCAACTTCCAATTATTCTACTTTTGAATACCCGAGTTGTCTCGCAGTAATGGTAAGGGTCTCGCATGCTATGCCTCAGCGAGCACAAGTCTG
>DATISD010000320.1:0-2302 GCA_035469005.1 Pyrinomonadaceae bacterium
TTTCAGTTGGGCCATAGTCGAAGGTTTGAAAGGCGCCGCCGCTAATGACAAAGGCGAAGTCACTTTGTCGCAGCTGGTGAAATACGTTCAGGAGGCAGTCCCGAAACGAATCGCGATTGACCTTGGCTCGACCAAGCAGCAGAAGCCCTTCGCCGTTATCGAAGGTTATCGCGCCGATGAATTGGTTTTGGCCGTCACCAGCGCCGCTTCAAATACGGCGAGCAACATCCCGGGCAACATTGCCACGGTTGATCCCGCGGCGATCGAACTGTCTTACTGGGAGACGATTAAGAACAGCAACAACCCCGAAGACTTCAAAGCCTATCTGGCGAAATATCCGGACGGTCAATTTGCCGAACTCGCGAAGTCGCGCTCGCAGGCCTCGAGACCCGCAGGCGGCGGGGGTGGTGGTGACTCTGTCGAGATGCTCTATTGGAATGCGATTAAGGACAGCAGGAACCCTTCTGACTTCAGGGCTTACGTAACGAAATTCCCCGGCGGGCTTTTTGTGGAATTGGCAAACAGCCGGATCGCCAGCCTGGAGGCCGAGGCCAACGAAAGGGAAAAGGCTAAGGCAACCGCCGCCGCCGAAGAGCGCATTCGGAACACGCATTTGTTTGACGTTCACGACGAAGGCCGAACCGAAGGCACTTTAACCGTGGCTCCGGGTATGCTCTCTTTTGAACCGAAGAAAGCTAACCCGAAAAAGAACATGACGATTCAATGTTCGCAAATTCGGCGCGTCGAATCCGGGAAATCCGCTCTTCAACCACCGCACGTCAACATCTATGTTACTTCCCCACCTGAAGTGGGCGGTGGCAAGAGTTCCAAGAAGGACGAGACGATAGTTTTTTGGACGTCATCAGGGGGTCAGGGCTTGTTCGTCAATAAACCGATCGTCGACATAACCGCGAACGTGCTGAACGCCATCATCGACGCCTGCAAAATGGCCCGGATAAATCAATAGCTCTCCGTCGGTCAGGCAACGCGGCGCTTTCCCAAATGACTTCCATTATGAAGGCAAGGTTTCTAGTTTTGTTCGCCGGCCAACACTGGCTACAAAAACAACCTACAGAAAGCGCAGAAACACAAAAAGTTCTAGGCCGATAAGAATCACATAGACCACCCAATGCCCACTGACAAGTCACAACTCGAAACTGTAACGGTCAACGAAACTTCCACCGGACCTCTCAACGAAACAACTCTGCCGCAACAGACGAATCTGTGCGGGCAAGTCCTCGATGAACGCTATAGAATCGAAAAAGAATTGGGCCAGGGCGGTGTTGGCGCAGTTTATCTGGCTCACGATCGCAAGCTGCACGACAAACGGGTTGTGATCAAGGTCCTGCTCGATAAATCCCTTCAGAATGCCTGGGTGGTGCAAAAATTCCAACAGGAGAAAGAAGCACTCGCTCGGGTGGATCATCCCGGAGTCGTCGGCATTCTCGATACCGGCGAGTTGCCGGATGGTAAGCCTTATCTGGTGATGCAGTTCATCGACGGCGAAACTTTGCGTTCACAGGTCAAGCCGGAAGGAATACCGTTCGAGCGCGCGGCCGAGATCATCAAGCAAATTGGGCGCGCACTTTCTGCTGCGCATGAGCGCGGAATCTTTCATCGCGACCTGAAGCCTGAAAACATCATGCTGCAAAGCTTTGGTCGTGGCGAAGAGCAAGTGAAAATCATCGATTTTGGCATCGCCAAGGTAAAAGATTCGCTGATTGCGCCCAGCACTGTTACTGGCGCCACCGCGGGAACCGTCGCCTACATGGCACCCGAGCAACTCGCCGGGAGACCTGTCTCTGCGGCCACCGATGTTTTTGCCCTGGGCGCGATTGCTTACGAAATCGTGACTGGTCGCAAGCCGTTCAATCCTGAAACGGGATTCGAACTGCTCGAGATGCAGCGCAGCGGCGTTCGAGTGCAGCCGATCGACTTGCGACCGGCACTTTCGCCTGAAGCAAACGAAATAATCCTGCAGGCGCTCAGCTTCGTTCCGGCAGAGCGGTTCCAGACGGCCCGGGATTTTGGTGATGCGCTGGCCCAGGCCCTGGCTGAAGAATCCGGAACGCTTGATCAAAGATCCGCGCCGCAAGTCCCGGCGACGCAGCTCGCAACCAGTGCGAATCCTCCCGCGCGTCAAACTGGAGATCTTTCATCGAAGACAATCGCCGGCCGATACGAACCGGCCAAAGTCGACACCCTGAACCAACCATCATTCATTCCGGCGGCCGAAGATGATGTTCGCCCGACTGGTTGGGGAATGAAGATTGGCGTGGCGTTGGTCCTGCTGTTGGTGATC
>DATISD010000321.1:0-3375 GCA_035469005.1 Pyrinomonadaceae bacterium
CGAACCATCGCCAGGGCGCGCTCTTTGGCGGCGGGCGGGAACGCCTTCTCCACATAGACTGAACCTAATGCTTCTCCGAGCGCGCCGTCAGTCCCAGCCACGCAACGCTTCCAACGCGGCAGGTTCTCTTTGGCTCCCTGCAAAATCGTACCTTTGAAGTGAAAATCTTCATCGACGAATTTCGCTGACAGGCCTGAAGCTGCACGATTGATAATGTTCCAGCGCAGGTAACTCTGCCAGTCAGCAATCGATGTCGCCGTCAACTGGGCATCGAAAGCTTTGAAGAAGTCCGGAGTGGCGACGTTAACGTCCGCCTTCGACTGCGCGACCTGCTGAAAGTAAGCCATCCAGTCAAAGGTGGGTGACAGATCCTTGACCGCGGCCGCCGGCATGCGGTGATAAAGCTTTTCCGGCTCGCGCAAATCAACCGGCGCTTTGGACGCTTCGGCAAGTTTGGTTTCCAGATTCATTACTGCCTGCGCTTCACTCGCAGCCCTGGCCGAATCGTCCCCCATCAGTTCGAACATTTTGGCGACGTGCTTGACGTACTCATCGCGAATCATCTTTGAGCGCGCGTCGTCCTTGAAATAATAGTCGCGCGTCGGCAGTCCCAGCCCGCCTTGCTGAATGCCTATGATCACCTCAGCAGCATTTTTGAAGTCGCGGTTCGAGCCCGAGCCAAATCCGGCGTTGTAACCAATGGTATGTAGGTGTGCTATTTCGGCCTGCAGCGATTTCTGATTAGTGGCCTTCGCGACTAAATCCAATTCAGCTTGAATCGGCTTGAGGCCGTCCGCCTCGATCTTCGCCTCATCCATGCAGCTGGCGTAGTAGTCACCGACTTTCTGCTCGTTACTGCCTTTCTTTGCGGCTGTGTTCTTCGCGGCAGCTTCCAGAATGTCGTGCAGCACGTCGCGGTTCTTTTCGTTGAGGACGTTGCCAACGCCCCAGGCTGGATACGCGGCCGGAATCGGGTTGGCGGCGAGCCAGCCACCATTTGCATATTGATAGAAATCCGCGCAGGCGGACGTTTTGGTGTCCATGCCGGCCACATCGAAGTGGGCTGACTGGCCGACTATGGCCGTAACACTAACGGCTACGACGAGCAGTAGGGAAACGAAAGTCTTGAGTGCGGTCATACAATCTCCTGATTTGATTTCTGTGATTTAATCGCCGGAGGCGCAAAGCAAGCAGAGTCAATTTACCTTCTTCTGACTCGAGGCGCCAGCGCGCCGATCCAAGTTACTACGGCACCAAAACGTTTTTGGTTTCCGGTGGACGAGATTTGGGACGCGCGTGTGAATTGACAGATCGCTTTAGGACTGGAGCGCAACCGTCCCGGTTGCTATTTCGGTCCGCGACATTGGGCAAGCGAGGTCGCCTGCGCTCCAATCCGGTTTCTCGGTGTTACAAAATCGTAGCAAACTTGACGAACTGTTGATTGGCTCGTACCGTCACAGACACCGTGAGCGAAAATCGGCAGATACAGACAACCTGTTGTATCGCCGGTGGTGGCCCGGCTGGAATGATGCTCGGGTTTCTGCTCGCCCGCGCCGGAATTGACGTGGTTGTGCTGGAAAAGCATGCGGATTTTCTGCGCGACTTTCGCGGCGATACGATCCATCCCTCAACACTCGAAGTCATCTACGAACTGGGCCTCATCGAAGAGTTTCTTAAGCGACCGCATCAGGAGATTCGAGAGTTCGCCGGCCAGATCGGAGACGAGATGATTCCGCTCGCCGATCTGACTCATCTGCCGACGCACTGTAAGTTCCTCGGCTTTATGCCGCAGTGGGACTTTCTGGATTTCATCGCCGACGAAGCGCGAACGTATCCGGCCTTCAGGCTGATGATGCAGACAGAAGTCGTCGATCTGCTCCAGGCCGGCAATAAGATCGTCGGTGTCAAAGCGAAAAATCCGGAAGGCGAGCTGCAGATTCACGCCGAGCTGACGGTAGGTTGTGACGGGCGCCATTCGATCGTGCGCGAACGGGCCGGCTTTCAAGTCGAAAGTCTGGGTGCGCCAATCGACGTGCTGTGGTTCCGCCTCTCGCGTAAACCGACTGATCCTGGCCAGGTGCTCGGCCGTTTTGTGACCGCCAAAATCATGGTGATGCTCAATCGCGATGAATACTGGCAGTGCGCTTTCGTAATCCCAAAAGGCGCGGCTGAAGAGATCAAACGACGCGGTCTCGAAGCCTTTCGCGCGGATATCGTATCGATAGCCCCGTTTCTGAAAGATCGCGTTGATGAACTGCAGGACTGGCAGCCGGTGAAGTTGTTGACCGTTCTGGTCGATCGTCTTCGTAAGTGGTATCGACCTGGCCTCCTGTGCATCGGCGATGCAGCGCACGCGATGTCACCTGTCGGCGGCGTGGGCATCAACCTGGCGATTCAGGATGCAGTCGCAACGGCCAACATTCTCGCGCGGCCGGCGTCCCAGGGCTACGTTTCTATGAGCCACTTGCAAAAGGTGCAGTGGCGGCGCGAGTTTCCCACCAGGGTGACGCAGTGGGCCCAGGTCCAGGTTCAGGAAAGAATCCTGAAGCCGGTGCTGGGCAGCCGTCAAAGAGTTCGGGCGCCGTGGTTCTTACGGCTATTCAAAAAGTTTCCGATACTGCGGAGGATACCTGCGCGCTTGATCGGAATCGGCGTCAGACCCGAGCATGTGCGTACGCCAGATATTTCCATACTGCCACGAGCTCGATGATACGATCCAACTCATGGATATTCGTTGTTGGATTTGATCGGGGAGCTCTTATTCTGGTGGTGGGTGTGGTAGGTGTTAGCGTTCCGCCAGATACATCGCCGAATACTCGACATAGTTTTGCCAGAAGCGATCAAGGCTGGTGACTTCTTCATCAGTCAAAGGCCGTTTCACCCGCGCCGGCATTCCCATCACTAAGCTGCGCGGCGGAATGATCGTTCCCGGCGAAACCAGCGAGCCGGCGGCCACCAGTGACTGCGCGCCCACGCGCACGTCATCCAACACTATCGATCCAATTCCAATCAAAGACTTCTGCTCGATATAGCAGCCGTGCAAAGTCACGCTGTGCCCAATCGTGACTTCGTCTTCAAGGATCGTCGGTTTCTCGCCCGTGCGCGTGTGCAGGACGCAATTGTCCTGAACGTTCGTGCGATCGCCGATACGAATGTAGAACATGTCGCCGCGCACAACCGTGCCGTACCAAATGGAAGCCTGCTCGCCTATGTGCACGTCGCCGATGATCTGCGCGCTATCAGCGATGAATGCGGTTTCGTGGATTTGCGGGTGAACACCGCGAAAAGGTCTGATCATGGTCGGCGGAGATTATGGCTATCTCTTTCGCTAAAAGGCAACAGTCGCAACGGTTATTGTTCAGCCTACTCTGCATC
>DATISD010000322.1:0-1587 GCA_035469005.1 Pyrinomonadaceae bacterium
GTCCTTCGGACCTCCCGCATTCTCTCCGGCCTGCTTATTCCGCCGAATTGAGTCAAGTATGTTATTGCCGTTTCAACGGTTTCGATACGCGGCAGGTCACCAGCTCGTTCTGCGTTCCGCAGCCAGAAGAGGAGCAAACCGTTAAAACGGTTCTGCCCGTTTCTCTGTGCCACGCCTGACCGCGCTGAAGCGGCAGTCTGAATGACAGTTGGACCAGACGTTTGAGTCAACGTCTTTTTACTTTAATTCGCGTCTCGCTTTGGCAATGAATGCTTCTATGTCCGCAATGCTGCGCGGCAGGGCGGCCGTCATCCACTTCACGCCTTCCGGCGTAATCACCATGTCATCTTCGATGCGAACTCCGATCCCCTTGTATTTTTCAAAGGCCGGCCGGATAGCGGCGATGAATTGCTCGTGGCCGGCAGACTTCGCCAGATTTTCCAGGGCGTCCGGGCGAATATAAATCCCTGGTTCGTTGGTAAATGTCGCGCCCGGCGCGAATCGCGAACCGCCGCCAACGTCATGAACGTTCATTCCCAGCCAATGACCCGTCCCGTGCATGAACCAAAGGCGATATTGCCAATCGGAACCTTTATCGGTGATCAAGCCCAACTTCAGCAGACCGTCCTTGATAACTTCAGTCGCAGCGCGATTGATGTCTGACAGCGTGGCACCAGGCTTCGAGACTCGGGCCGCGGCTTCCTGTGCATCATAAACAATCTGATAAATCTCGGCCTGCTCTTTACTGAACTTGCCATTCACGGGAAACGTGCGCGTCACATCCGCCGAGTAATGTCCATACTCTGCACCCACGTCCATCAGAATAAGGTCGCCTGCCTTCACGGGTCCTTGTGATTCTTCGTAGTGGAGCGTGGTGGCGTTGGGCCCGCAGCCTACTATGTCCGGATAGCCCCAGTTATCAGCGTTGCGCAATTTGAACGTGTAAGCGACCTGGGCATCGACTTCGTATTCCCACTTGGCCTGTGAGGCGAAAGCTTGCGCGCGCTGATGCGCCTCGATGCTGATATCGATCGCGTGTTGTAGCACCTCCAGCTCCATCGAGGATTTATAAACGCGCATTTGCCCGAAGATGGGCGAGGCGTTCTGAATCTTAAAGGCGGAATCTCTCCAGGTCGCGGCAAACAACTGTTCCTGGCGATACTCTTTGCTCTCGCCTTCGCGCGGAAAATTAAGCAGATAAAGCGACGCTTCGTTATTCGTCATTGCGTTGAAGAGCGACTCGAATCCTGTGTTCGATGAGGCAGGCGCAGGGCTTTCGCTGCGTTCGGACATAAGAATGTTTGCCGGCCTGGGTCGATAGCTCTCGTGATTTCGAATCGCTTTCACGAAACTATCAAACTCGCTGGCCTCCCAGATTTCTTTGATGCCTGACAGTTGCGCGACTTCTTCCGAACTGTACATGTGCCCGGTCCAGGTTTCGGCCAGCGGATTACGCCGCGGCACAAACAGAATCTCCGGCGTTACCGAATTGCCGGGCATTAACACCAGGGTCGCGCGACTTTGGTTTAAGTTGGTGAGGTAATAGAGATTGTTCTCCTGCCGAAACTCATAGTCCACGTCATTGGC
>DATISD010000323.1:0-8523 GCA_035469005.1 Pyrinomonadaceae bacterium
CAACGCAATAATTGGATCCAATCGCGCGGCTTTGAATGCCGGATAAATTCCCGCGATCATGCCAATCACACTGGATACAATCAGGGCCAGCAGGATGTAACCAATGGTGATCGTCATAGTAATTCCCGCCAGCGAAGTAATCAGTTTCGTCACGCCGTAAGCCGCCAGCAGTCCTATCACTCCGCCGAATGCGCACAACATTCCTGACTCGATGAGAAACTGGAGCAGAATCTGTTTTTTGGTGGCGCCGACGGCCTTGCGTAATCCAATTTCAAAAGTCCGCTCGGTCACGCTCACCAGCATGATGTTCATCACCACAATCCCACCCACGATAAGCGTGATCAGGGTTATCGGAACCACCACCGCAGCGATGCTGCCGGTGAATTGATCGATTTGGTTATTCAGCGCTTCCACATCCACCAGGCCGAAGTCGTCCTCTTCGTTTCCCTTTAAGCGGTGCTTGGTCCGCATGGTCATCCGCGCGTCCTCAATCACGGGTTGAAAGTTTTCCCGCGTTGCCGCTTTGCCGTGAATCTGCAGACCGTTGCGTCCGAATATCTGCAAGTGCGTGGTCGCGGGAATGTAAATGTGGCGGTCGAGCGAATCGCCAAAGAACGCCCCGCGACTGTCTTCGATCCCAACGACGCGCATCGGTATGCCACGCACCTTTAAATTCTGTCCGATTGCGTCGGTGTTGGGAAAAAACTTCTGTTTGATCTCGCTGCCCAGCACGCAGACGTAGGCAGACCTTTGCACTTCATCCGGCGAGATGAAGCGACCATCGGCAATCGTCTTGTCCTCGATCTCGGCCATATTCGAAGTGACGCCAAAGACGACGGCGCCGGGAAATTCGATTCCGTCCTGTTTCAAATCAACCTGGCTGCCGACCTCGACGCCGACTTCCGCGCACGACGCGCAATGATCCCTCACCCATTCATAATCATCCCAATTCAGACGCTTGTTGCGGCGATTCATGCGCTCGAATTCATCGTCCGTGCGGCGCCCCTGGAAGGCCATCCGCGCCATCATGAAATGATTCGCGCCCAGCAGTTTCGCCACCTTGTCGGTGACATAAGTATTGAGGCCGCTGACCGACGCGCCCACCACCACCACCGCCGCAACTCCAATAATGATGCCAATTAAAGTGAGAAACGCGCGCAGTTTGTGAGCCAGGATTGACTGGAGCGCGATGCGCCCTGAGTCGGCGTAAAATGAAAAGAAATAACGCATGTTTCCTTGAGGTTCCGAAATCCAGTACGACGACCGATGGCTAAAAGTTTGGACGAGAAACTAAAGACAAAGTTCCAAAGGGGAAGACGCGCACGGTGGTCGATCTATTAACAGAAAAAGTGTCAGCAGCCCGAAGGTCAGGAGGGAAGCTGATTCTGCCAACGCATGGGATCTGTTGACAATAAATTGCTGGCCGGAAAAGGGCTGGAAGTGCGAACGAGTGGAACGCAACAAGGCTTAGTTGGCGCAATCTCTATTGGATGAAGCCCTTCCTGATCAACCATTCACGAACGACATTCTTTTTGTCGCGCTTAGCGCCATCGACTTCATAATTAAGCTTGCGCATTTCGTCGGTGGGAATGGTTCCGCTGAGTTTTTGCAGGATCTCACCGAGCGCGGTAATACGACTCAAAGTGTCTTTCCGCGTGAGAAAAACTCCTTCGTAGGGTGGAAAATAATGCCGATCGTCCTCGAGCTGAACCAGGTCAAGCACCGCGATGCGCCCATCGGTCGAGTTGCCGGCGATCATATCAACCTGGCGCGACGCCAGCGCCTGATAGGTCAGATCGAGCGACATCTCGTTGACTCCGGCGAACTGTATTCCGTAAGTCTTCGAAAAACCCGGGTAACCGTCGGGACGAACGACAAAATCATGGCCAAATCCAGCCTGCCACTTTGGTGTATACCGCGCAGCATCGGAAATCGTTTTCAAGTGGAAGCGCCGAGCATCTTCGCCGCGCACAAGCATCGCGAAGGTATTGTCGAAGCCAAGCGGCGGACCGACTTCGATGTTGAACTGGTTGGCGTAATCGTGCTTAACCTGATCATAGACGGCTTTGGGATCGGTGATGGGTTGGTGATGAAGAATCGCCGTGAACGACGTGCCGGTATACTCTGGATAGAGATCGATCTGACCGCCGGCGAGAGCACTGTGCGCGAGGTTGCCTCCGAGATCAAACTTACGATCGACTTCGACATTCTTCGCTTCCAGCATTTGCGCTACGATCTCAGCGAGCAGGATCGATTCAGTGAAGTCTTTTGAACCCACGGTTACATGGGCCACGGAGGAATGCGAACGCCGTTGCCAGCCGCGCCACGTTGCATAACCCATCATCAACACGCCAATCAGTAGTACTGCCAGAGCGAGAGTGCGCAGAGGACGACCCCCCCTTCGCGATGCGCCTTCAGCGAAACGTTTTTCGATCAAGCCGAAACCGAAATCGGCGACCAGCGCCATTAACGCCGAAGGCACCGCGCCCGCGAGTAACAATCGATTGTCGTTCAAACGCAGGCCGCGAAAGATGTATTCTCCCAGCCCTCCGGCGCCGACTTCGGCAGCAATGATCGCCACTCCGATCGTGATGACCACGGCGACCCTCACGCCCGTAAGGATCACGCTCATCGCCAGGGGAAGCTCAACCTGAAAAAGCACCTGCCGGTCCGTCATTCCCATCGCCACTGCAGCCTCGCGTACGTTTCTATCGACGCCAAGAATGCCGGTAACCGTATTACGAATGATCGGCAGCAGCGCGTAAAAAACCAACGCCACGATGGCGGTGCGGGGACCAATCCCGCCTACGAATGGAAGCGGAATCAGGAAACCAAATAACGCGAGGCTGGGAATTGTCTGCATCACATTCGCGATGCCCAGGACTGGCCCGCGCAATTTCTGTCGCCGCGTGATCAGAATTCCAAGCGGCAGCGCGATGGCCACGGCAATCACAATCGAGATGACGACAAGCCAAAGGTGCTGAGCGATGTGCGTCAGGATATCTGACCAATTGGCTTTGAGGAATTCCAGCATTGGTGATTTAGCTGATTGGAGTCAGTACCGGGAGCGCTAGCGACCGGGTCGTAATCGTTGGCACGGTCGCGTGGTTATGAACGATACCCGGTCGCTATCTTCCGGTACTGACCTCAACCTGCGATCAAAACCGGTCACTTAGCGTCTCCAGATAAGCCTTAACTCGGGTATCTTCCGACTTCACAAATCCCGGCGGCGTCTCTAACAAAACAATTTTACCCGCGTCCATCAATGCGATTCGCGATCCGAGGGTCAGTGCTTCGCGCACGTCATGCGTAACAAAGATCACCGTCTTGCCCAGTCGTGACTTCAGTTCGGCGAACTCTTTCTGTAAAGACGCCCGCGTCAAAGGGTCGAGCGCGCCAAAGGGCTCGTCCATCAAAAGCAATGGCGGATCGGCCGCCAGCGCCCGCGCCACACCAACGCGCTGACGTTGTCCGCCCGACAATTCGCGTGGATAGCGATCGGCAAAGCTGGACGGCTCAAGCCCGACAAGAGAAAGTAATTCTGAGACGCGCGCTGCGATTTTGCTCTGGTCCCAGTCTTCCAGCGAGGGAACGATGCCGACGTTCTCGGCCACCGTGAAGTGTGGAAACAGGCCCGCTTCCTGAATCACATAACCTGTGCGACGGCGCAATTGAATCGCATCCCAGTCCGTAGTTGTCTTACCCTCGACTTTAACCTGACCGGAAGTGGGAGTCAGCAGACGATTCACCAGGCGCAGCGTCGTGGTTTTACCACAGCCCGATTCGCCCAGCAGCACCAGCGTCTCTCCGCTCATGACCGTCAAATTCAGTTGATCGATGATCGGATGACCGTCCTTGATCGCGACACTAACATCGCGAAACTCGACGAGCGGCCGGCTGTCGTGCGTTGAGATCAAAGCGGGCCGAGTCTATCAAAAAACCTTACGAAGGCGGCACGAATTTGGAGTAAGCGCCCAACGGCGGCGCTGCGGTTTTGAGAATCCAAAGCAACGTCCCTTGGTATTTGCTGCCGCACTCCAGGTTCCCGACTTCGCGTCAAAGAAGCTTGATGGTAGAGTTTCTGGTCATCAACCTATGAGCAAAATCGATAACATTCACGCCCGCGAAATCCTGGATTCGCGCGGTAATCCAACAGTTGAAGCCGACGTGGCTCTGACGAGCGGTGCACGTGGTCGCGCGGCAGTTCCTTCCGGCGCTTCTACCGGTGAGCACGAAGCGGTCGAATTACGCGACGGCGATCCGAAACGTTATGGCGGCAAAGGTGTGCTGAAGGCGGTCAGTAATGTGAACGACTTGATTGCCGGCGAGTTGAAGGGAACAGAGGGACTCGATCAAGCGGCGGTCGATAAAAAATTGATCGACCTTGACGGCACTCCAAACAAATCGAATCTGGGCGCCAATGCCACTTTGGCAGTTTCGATGGCCTGCGCGCGCGCGGCGGCGAACCAGCGTGGACTCCCGCTCTATCGCTCGCTGGGCGGTGAACACGCCAATACCTTGCCGGTGCCAATGATGAACATCATCAACGGTGGCGCGCACGCCGATAACAACGTCGACTTTCAGGAATTCATGATTGTGCCCATCGGCGCAACTCGTTTCAGCGAAGCACTGCGCACAGGCGCTGAGATTTTTCATACTCTGAAATCTGTTCTGAGGAAAAAAGGCTACGCCACTGGCGTCGGCGATGAAGGCGGCTTTGCCCCGAACTTGAAATCGAACGACGAAGCGATTGAAACAATCCTGGAAGCGATTGGAATCGCCGGTTACCACGCGGGCAGCGACGTCCTGCTGGCCCTGGATCCGGCAGCCAGCGAGTTCTATGACGGCCAGTCTTATCTTTTCAAGAAATCCGACGGCCGCAAACTTTCCAGCGACCAGATGATCGCGTTCTGGAAAGACTGGGTAGACAAATACCCGATCATTTCGATTGAAGACGGTATGGCCGAGAATGACTGGGACGGATGGAAAGCCTTGACGGATACTATCGGCACAAAGATTCAATTAGTCGGCGACGATCTGTTTGTCACCAACACCAAATTTCTTAAAAAGGGAATCGCGCTTGGCGTAGCGAATTCTATTTTGATCAAGGTCAATCAGATCGGGACGCTGTCCGAAACCATTGCCTGCATAAAAATGGCCCAGGAGGCCGGGCTGACGGCGGTAGTTTCCCATCGTTCAGGCGAGACTGAAGATTCGTTCATTGCCGACCTGGCTGTGGGGACGACTACTGGTCAAATTAAAACAGGCTCAGTTTCCCGCAGCGATCGAATAGCGAAATACAATCAACTGTTGCGGATTGAAGAAGAGTTGGGTGACGCGGCGCGCTATCTGGGACGTGCAGCTTTTAGTCAGAACCGCCTGCGGTAGCGGGCGGTTGATGGTCGTTGATCTACCGCCCACGGAATTTAGTGAGTTCGGAGTTGAACCACCCGCTACCGCAGGTGGTTCTGACACCTACGCATCATGAATCTTTCAGACATCAAAAGTCTCTTTGCTTACACCGAATGGGCCAATGCCCTTGCAATGGAAGCTGCGGCGAATTTATCCGATGAGAATCTTCGCCGTGACGTTTCAATCAGTCACCAATCGATCTTTGGAACGCTCTTGCACATGGCCGGCGCGGAATGGATCTGGCTGGAGCGTTGGAATGGCCGATCGCCTGCGAAGGCCGAGGCCTGGTCGATGTGGACGACTGAATCCTGCGCGAACCTGGCCGTCCTGAATGAGCGTTGGCAGGGTGTAGTCGATCGACGCGCGCATTTCATCTGCGAATTGGATGAAAAGCGGCTGGTGGCTGAATTGGCTTTTAAACTTCTCAGCGGCGATCCAGGTTCAATGCGGCTCATAGATCAGATGCAGCATGTGGCTAATCACGCGACCATGCATCGAGGACAAGTTGTGGGAATGATTCGGCAACTGGGAATCGATCCGCCTTCGACTGATCTGCTGTTCTATCTGCGGCGAGACATATCGCCGAAGTGATCAAGCGGCCCAGACTTCAGTCTGTGGTGATCATCAAGTGGATCACAGACTGGAGTCTGTGCCACTTCTAAAACAATGTCCGATACCTGGCAGCGCGGCGACCACGAAATCAGCACCGATCCTTCTCGTCTCAATCTCGATCTGATTCATAACTATCTCTCGAACGAGACTTATTGGGCCAAAGGTCGTTCCCGCGAAGTTGTCCAGCGTTCGATCGAGAACTCACTTCCTTTCGGCGTCTACAAAGGAAATGAGCAAGTTGGATTTGCTCGCGTCGTCACCGATTATGCGACCTTCGCCTGGATCGCAGACGTGTTCATCCTGCCGGAAGAGCGCGGTCATGGATTGTCGAAGTGGCTGATGGAGGTAATGATTGAGCACCCGCGACTGCAAGGATTCCGGCGTTGGGTTTTGGCAACCAAAGATGCGCACGGGCTCTATGAGAAATTTGGTTTTATCAAACTCCATCGGCCCGAGCGCTGGATGGAACGGCCCGATCCAAATATGAAAGAAAGTCCGGATTACTGGCAGTTGTTACAGAGCCCCGAGCGGTAGCGAGGGGAGCATCGGACCACTTGGTCGTTGTTTGATCCCCTCGCTACCGCTCGGGGTTCTGACACTGAAGTCTATGCCACAAAAGACACCACTTGCCCTGATCATTCTTGACGGCTTTGGCTATCGCGCCGAACGCGAAGGCAACGCGATTGCTTTGGCGGACATGCCTTACTACGACGAACTGCTCGAGAAATACCCACACACGCTGATCCAAGCCTCGGGTGAATGCGTCGGCTTGCCGAAAGGCGTGATGGGAAACTCAAACGTTGGTCACCTATGCCTCGGCGCGGGCCGCGTGCTGCGGACAGACGTTGAGCGCATCAATCACGAGATCAGTTCGGGAAAGTTCTTTCATAACCTCGCTCTCAATGCCGCGATGGACAACGCCGTCAAGCATGACCGCGCGTTACACATTATGGGGCTGGTGTCGGACGGGCTGGTCCACTCGTCGCAGGAGCATGCATATGCGCTAC
Organism: Pyrinomonadaceae bacterium; assembly: GCA_035469005.1. Taxonomy (GTDB): domain Bacteria; phylum Acidobacteriota; class Blastocatellia; order Pyrinomonadales; family Pyrinomonadaceae; genus UBA11740. Next base: position 7,032 of record DATISD010000323.1, read on the forward strand.
TGCGCATGGCGAAGCAGGACGAAGTGCGTCGGGTGTTTGTGCATTGCTTCCTTGACGGCCGGGACACGCCGCCGGCAGCCGCGGAAAAATATGTCGCCGCCATGCAGGAAAAGTGTAGAGAGATTGGGGTCGGCGAGATTGCCACTGTCGTCGGCCGTTACTATGCGATGGATCGCGATAAGCGTTGGGAGCGAACTGAGCGCGCTTACCGGATGCTGGTTCACGCTGAAGGCGAGCGCGCTACCGATCCGGTTGCCGCGATCAGACGATCCTACGAACGCGGCATTACCGACGAGTTCGTCGAGCCCATCGTTTTAACTCGCGAGGATGGCGTTCCGGTGGCTACCATCCAGGGCGGAGACTCAGTAATCTTCTTCAACTTTCGCGCCGATCGTGCGCGCCAGATCACGAGTGCCGTTGCCGTCCCCGGTTTCGACGATTTTCCGACGCCGAAACGGCCGCACACTCACTATGTTTGTTTCGCGGTTTACGACAAGACCTATCCCTTACCCGTTGCCTTTCCGCCAGAAATGCCGCGAAACATTCTGGCCGACGTCTTCGCAGCTGCCGGCATCGACAACTATCGCATGGCCGAGACTGAGAAATACGCGCACGTCACGTACTTCTTCAACGGCGGCACCGAGCGCGAGTTTCCACATGAGAAACGGTTGCTTGTGCCATCGCCAAGAGTAGCGACGTACGATCTGGCGCCGGAAATGTCTGCCTTCAAGATAACCGACAAGCTGCTGCGCGCAATCGATGGAGGCGAAGCAGATATCTTCATCGTTAACTTTGCGAACGCCGATATGGTCGGCCACACGGGCAAGCTCGACAAGGCCATCGAAGCGTGCCAGCACATCGATACGTGCCTGGGCCGGATTATTAAAGCGATGCGCTCGCAGCGCGGCACTATGCTGATTACTGCCGATCACGGAAACGCAGAGTTGATGATCGATCCGAAAACCGGCGCGCCACACACGGCGCACACAACGAATCCCGTGCCCTTTCATCTAAGTGATGAAGATTCCATTGGCGTCAAACTGCGCGAGGGTGGAGCATTGGAAGATGTAGGGCCGACGATGCTGGGATTGTTGGGGGTCGAAAAGCCGGTTGAGATGACCGGGAGAGATCTGCGATAGCAGTAGCGCCTTCTCTGTGACTCTGTGGTTCTCAGTGCCTCTGTGGTGAAATTAACTGAGGCAGGATTAACCACAGAGAGACACGGAGACCGCACAGAGACTCAGAGAAGAGCGAAAGACTTCAAATGTCCGCTGCCATCGAAACAATCAAAGAGCAATCTCGCGCCGGCGGCATCTCGCTGCGCTGGATCATCAACGCGCGCGAAGACCTAATCTGGTTCATCGGTTCGGTCGCTTCCAGCTACCTGCTGCTGATTCTGTACGCTTCGGGTGTGTTGCCGCTCATTCCCATGGTCGCCGGCTGGGCCATCCTGATTGATGCGCCGCATGTCTTTGGAACTTTCTCGCGCACT
>DATISD010000324.1:0-1676 GCA_035469005.1 Pyrinomonadaceae bacterium
AAGCACGCCGGAGGCGTGCGTACCGTCTGCGGAAACGTCCGGCGTGCTCTCAGGCGAGGCACGCCGGAGGCGTGCGTACCGACTGGGGACAAAAAATAAAGCGGCGCGCGGGCGCCGCTTTATTAACTTCGCATTTCGCGAGTTACTTCAATGCAGCAGCTCGCAGTGTTTCGGCAGGTTCGACTGGAGTCGAGGCCGACTGTCTCAACTCGTCTGCCGCTTTTTCTTTGAATCCATTGGCGCCCGGTTCTGCCTCCTGCTCCTGCACATAAGTAAGCCAGGGTCCTGGTGGCTGGCGCTCGCCGGAGGTAATCTCAAAGAAGACCTTCTGAATTTTCGCGGTGATTTCGCCGCGGCGGCCATTGCCAATGTGGATGCGATCGACCGAACGAATCGGCGTAATTTCGGCCGCCGTGCCGCTGAAGAAGAGTTCATCAGCAACGTACAACGCGGCGCGTTGGATGGCGCGTTCTTTGATCGTCAGGCCCAGCTCCTGGCAAATCTGAATTACGCTGTCGCGCGTAATGCCGGGCAGCACCGACGAAGAGAGCGGCGGCGTGTTAACAACCCCATTGCTGACGACGAAGATGTTTTCGCCGGAACCTTCTGAGACGTAACCGCGATCGTCGAGGGCTATGCCTTCGGCGAATCCATTCAGCAGCGCCTCCATCTTGATGAGCTGTGAGTTCATGTAATTCGCGCCGCTCTTGGCCATCGCCGGCAGCGAGTTCGGCGTCAGGCGGTTCCAGGTCGAGACCTGGACGTCGACACCGTGCTCGATCGCTTCGTCGCCGAGATATTTGCCCCAGTCCCAGGCGCCCATGTAGCACGCCAACGGGTTGGGAAAGGGATTCACCCCGAACGCGGGATGCTCTTCGTCCAGACTGCGGAAAAGGATCGGCCGGATGTAGCACTGTTCCAGGCCGCTACGCTTGACCAATTCAACCGAAGCATTACAGAAATCATCGATGGTCCATTTGTGATCCATGCGATAGATTTTGGCCGAGTTCAAAAACCTCTGCATGTGCTCGCGAAGGCGAAAGATGGCCGGGCCTCGTTTCGTTGCGTAGCAACGGATACCTTCAAAAACACTGGAGCCGTAATGAAGGACGTGCGACATGACGTGTACGCGCGCATCGGTCCATTTGATGAACTCGCCGTCGTGCCAGACAACGTCACAAATGCGCGGAGTAGTCACGTCTTTGCCTTTTCCTTTTGTGAACATTCTTGGTTCTCCTTTGGAGAGTTTTTATAAAAACGCGGGATATCTTTTCGGCCTGATTAAGACAGCACGATACTCTAAACTCGCGCGGCTTTGCAAGATGGATCGCTGCTCGTACATTTCGGGTTTACGATACAAGTTTCCGGACGAAATTTGTCGTGATCAGGATCACTTTCGGGTACGCACGCCTCAGGCGGGCTCGCTTGCGTACCGCAACCAGGATGGCGAGCACGCCGGAGGCGTGCGTACCGTCACGGCTTGATTCTGGTCGCCGCGCTTCGTAGGATTCGACTTGCATTTGCGTTCAAATGAGAATGTCCAACCAACCCGGGTTCTGACTCGACGGGCGACTGATCGAGTCGCCCACTTGCTGCTAATCGGCCTGATCTCGCTCCTGTTCGCGAACAATTGTAAACGGCCAGGGAACACTGGAAATCTGCAAACGAAACCAATG